>JAZRRF010000078.1:0-1417 GCA_045650465.1 Alistipes sp. | reverse complement strand
CCAGGGATACCCACTCCCATAGCATTCTTTAGAACATTGGCACTTAGGCGAGCCTCGATACGCTCAGGACGGCAGCCCAAGGTCTCGGTAGCCTTAGCCACACACAATGCAACAGCGATAGGCTCTGTACAGCCGATAGCTGGGATAATCTCGCGGTTCATGAGGGCGATAATCTCCTTACGCTCCTCAGGGGTAAAGGTGTAGTTCATATTTTGTTATTTTTGGTTACATAGGTTTAATCATACGAAGGTACGCATTTTCTCCAAGATTTCAAAATCCGTGTACCTCTTTTTTTAGGTTGGCAACTTTTTTGCCCTTGAATTTTGTCATACGATAAAATATTTATATCTTTGAGGGTTATAATAACACATAAAAACAGAATAATTATGGCAGGAAAAGTACCTACTCCACATATTGGAGCACAATACGGCGAGGTAGCCGATAAGGTGATTATGGCAGGTGACCCATTGCGTGCTAAGTTTATGGCAGAGAACTTCTTGGAGAACCCTGTGCAGTACAACAATGTTCGCGGTATGCTCGGCTACACAGGAACTTACAAGGGTAAGCGTGTATCGGTGCAGGGTCACGGTATGGGTATTCCATCTATTGGTATCTACACCTATGAGCTGTTCAACTTCTACGATGTTAAGCACATCATCCGTTGCGGCTCGGCAGGTGCTTTTGATCCATCATTGAAGTTGGGCGATGTAGTCTTCGGCATGGGTTCATGCACCGACTCTAACTATGGTGCGCAGTTCAACCTACCTGGCACCTTTGCCCCTATTGCCGATTTCGAGCTATTGCGTGCCGCTGCAGCTAAGGCCGAGGAGCTTGGCATTGGTTACAAGGCGGGTAACATCCTTGCCAGCGATGTATTCTATGGCGACGATGCCGAGAGCTGGAAGCAGTGGCAGAAGATGGGCGTCTTGGCCGTTGAGATGGAGGCTACAGCGCTCTATATGAACGCTGCCCGCGCAGGCAAGAGCGCATTGTGTATCTGCACAATATCTGACTCATTGGTACACGGCACTGCATGCTCAGCTGAGGAGCGCCAGACATCGTTCACCAATATGATGAAGATCGCGTTTGATATTATATAACAATTAGTAAAGAGAAATTAGTAATTAGTAAAGGTTAAAAGGCTACGCCTTTTTGTAAACTGAAAACTGATAACTGAAAACTGAAAGGTAAGGTGTCTGCGACGCATATTATAAAATTCATGCAAAGCATACCTTACTTTTCAGTTTTCACTTTATCTCATGCGAAGCATACCGCACTTTTCAGTTTTCACCTTTCAGTTCTCAGTTTAATTTCTTGTCAGAAGGGGTCAGATTTGGCTCTGACACGAAAAATGGCGGATGGGACATACTAAGCGTATTTCCCATTCGCCATTTTGACTGAAGAGTCGAAGATGGCC
>JAZRRF010000077.1:0-24510 GCA_045650465.1 Alistipes sp. | reverse complement strand
TGATCAATGTATCGCTTCCTGAGGAGACTCGTGCTAACAGCGCAGATGGTGGTATCACCAATGTGATTGAAAGCAACGATTACACAATCCGTTACATCTTCCAGGTGTACAACGCAAACGAGACTGAGTCTAAGGCTCCTGTTTATCAGTACACAGACGCTAAGACCGCTTCATTCCCAGTTCGTCTTGTTCCAGGTCGTGACTACCGTTTTGTAGTTTGGGCTGATATTGTTAATCAGAACACAAAGGCTGACCTTCACTACAACACAACTGCATTCCCAGCTATCTCATTGAACGCAACATGGGCAGCTATGGATGAGACTCGTGATGCTTACACAGTATCTGAGCTTGTAGAGGATTTCCACAGCGGTAAGTCTATCACTCTTACTCTTAAGCGTCCTCTCGCTAAGTTGCGCGTTATCACAACCGACATGAAGGAGCTTTTGGGTCTTACTCCAGAGTCTGCAACTGTAACTTACAGCACTACACACTACAACTCATTCAATGCTTTGAGCAATGTGTTTGCAGGTGAGATTAGCGCAACACACCAGTACTCAATCGCTGCATACGAAGATAACACAGAGACAGACAAGGTTCTCTTCACTGACTACTTCTTTGCTAATGACGAGGTTGTAAAATTCAACATGGATGTAATGATGAGCGACAATAACACTGTTGAGCGTTCATTCACAACTGATAACCCAGTTAAGCGTAACTACCTCACAACTATCAAGGGTGATATCCTTACTGATGGCAACAACATCGTTGTTAATGTTGAGGAGGGCTTCGATGGTGAGTACACTCAGGGTGAGAATGTTGATACTACAAACTCTTTCGTTGCACTTTTGAAGGATGCAGAGCAAAGCGAGGAGGCAACTATTGAGCTTTCTGGCGATATAACTTGGGCAACTGGTGCTGGTATCGGTTCAACTCCATGGATTTCAGAGAATGCTAAGACTCAGGTTCTTACTGTAAACGCTAACGGTCACAAGATTACAGCTACAGGTGCTGGTGTTGGTGCTATCCGTATGGCTAACGGTGGTAAGCTTGTTATCAACAACGCTACAATCGTTGACGAGTCTGTATCATACGCTGAGAACAGCTGGGAGTACGGCTACCTTGAGTTCGAGGGTGAGCTTGAGTTCAATAACTGTGTATTCGTTAACGCTGTACAGTTCGATGATGCAAATGTAACATTCAACGAGTGTTCATTCAACTCTAACGATGACAACCAGTACGCTGCTTGGATTTGCGGTGACAAGGCATACTTCAACGCTTGTGCATTTGAGGGTCCTCGCGCAATCAAGGTTCACGAGGCTTACGGCTCAGAGGTTGAGGAGGTTGTTGTTGACGGTTGTACTTTCACAAATATCTCTAAGAAGCCAGGTATTGCTCTTGGTACTTTGAATGCTGACACTAAGGTTGTTATTAAGAACTCTACTTTCAATAACTGTCAGGCAGGTGATCAGAGTCTTTACATCTATGAGACTGATACTGATGTAACTACATTCGACTTCACTGAGGAGAATAACACAGTTATCTACAAGCCAGAGAATAAGGCTGCTCTTAAGGCTTGGTTGACAAATGCCGTTACAAATGGTGAGACAGATATCGTTGTTGATGCTCATGGCGCAAACATTGGTGACCTAAATTATGGTCTTACTACAGCTATGGTTCCTGCTGGTACTACTCTAACTATCCGCAACGCTGTTATTGAGGGCCGTAGCTACGGTAATGGCGTTAATGGTAATGTAATCTTCGATGGCTGTACTTTCACACACACTGGTGCTTACTCAATCCACTTCGACAATGGTTCTGGTAAGGTTATCTTCAAGAATTCATTGCTTCGCGGTTGGAACTCATTTGGTTCAACTCTTGAGTCTGTATCTTTCGAGAACTGCGCTTTGGAGGGCAATGGTACATATGCTTTGATTCGTTCATATGTTGACTTGACTCTTACTAATTGTACAATCGACACAACAAATGCTGACCACACTGATGTGTACAGCGAGGGTGTTGAGGCTATTGCTCCTGCAACATTGACAGAGAACAATGTAGCTTATGTTGTGAAGAGTGCTGAGTATCTTGCTGACGCTGTAACAGAGGCAGGTAAGACAATTTCACTTGCAGCTGGTGAGTACACTTTCCCTGCAAATGTTGCTGAGGGTGTGACTATCAATTGCCAGGAGGGTACAGTATTTACAGGTAACTCTAAGCTTAATATCAAGGGGGCTACTGTTGTTGGTGCTACATTCTCTAATCCTGCAGGTACAGCTGTTGACCAGACAATCAATGGTACTTTCGTAAATTGTACTTTCACTGGTTCTAACGCTCTTCGTTGGTGCTATGCTGGTGAGACTTGCGTATTCCAGAACTGCGTATTCTCTGGTAGCGTTTACGGTGTACACTTCGATGGTGGTGCAAACCCTGTTACATTCCGTGACTGCGTATTCTCAGGTTTCAACGCTTTCGCAGGTGCAACTCCTATGGTAACTTTCGAGCGTTGTACTTTCAAGGGTAACGGTAAGAGCGGTTACAACGGTGCTAACCTCTGGGGTAACGCAACATTGAAGAACTGCGAGTTCACATTCAATGGCACTACTGCAAACGAGTGGATTGACTGTATCAAGGCTGATGGTACATACTCTTTTGAGAATTGTACAATCAATGGTGTAGCATACACATCAGATAACTACACAAGCTATGGCGATATCTTCTCACGCAACAACACAACTGTTAAGATTAACGGTGTAGATTGCGCATTGTAATCAAAATCGCATCATAAGACATTTGCTGAGAGTAGAGAAACAATTAAATAGGTTGTGTGTAAAAAAGTTTCAAAACCAAAGCAAATATAATTGCTATCAGCAAATGTCAACCTTAGGCGTGTCTTGCGGGACACGCCTTTTGTGTGCGATAATATGGATATGTGGTTATTACAAAAGAGATACCAAATAAGGGAATTTCTTTTTATAAAATAATTTATTAACTCTCGTTTGAAAATCCGTTTTAATTTCTTACCTTTGCGCTGATTTTTGCAAAATATGTTAAAACACAATAACTAAAAAGTAATAAGACTATGATTTACTCACACGAAGTGCAGCAGATGTGCTGCGTGAAGAAGGGTGCTAACCACGAGTCTGCACCTATCCCAGAGGAGGGAAAATGGGTACGCGCAAAGGAGATTAAGGATATCTCTGGTCTTACCCACGGTATTGGCTGGTGTGCACCTCAGCAGGGCGCTTGTAAGCTAACACTCAATGTTAAGGACGGTATCATCGAGGAGGCTTTGGTGGAGACTATCGGTTGCTCTGGTATGACTCACTCAGCAGCTATGGCTTCTGAGATTCTCCCAGGTAAGACTATCCTTGAGGCTTTGAACACCGACCTCGTATGTGACGCTATCAACACCGCTATGCGCGAGTTGTTCAAGCAGATCGTTTACGGTCGTACACAGTCTGCATTCTCTGAGGGCGGCCTCGTTATCGGTGCATCTTTGGAGGATCTTGGTAAGGGTCTTCGCTCACAGGTAGGTACTATGTTCGGTACTAACGCTAAGGGTACTCGCTACCTTGAGATGGCTGAGGGTTACTGTACTCGCATGGCTCTTGATCAGAACGACGAGGTTATCGGCTACGAGTTCGTACACCTTGGCAAGATGATGGACTTCATCAAGAAGGGTATCGAGCCAGCTGAGGCTTTGGAGAAGGCTAAGGGTTCATACGGTCGTTTCAACGACGCAGCTAAGTATATCGATCCTCGCCACGAGTAATCGAAGTGTATAACCATTAAATTTCAGAAGAATTATGGCATTATTTGAGAGCTACGAGCGCAGAATTGATAAAATCAACGCTGTGCTTGCACAATATGGTATTCAGTCAATCGAGGAGGCTAAGGCTATCTGTGATGAGAAGGGCATCGACCCTTACAAGATGTGTGAGGAGACTCAGCCTATCTGCTTCGAGAACGCTAAGTGGGCTTATGTTGTTGGTGCTGCTATCGCTATTAAGAAGGGTTGCACAAACGCTGCTGACGCTGCTGAGGCTATCGGTGAGGGTCTTCAGGCATTCTGTATCAACGGCTCTGTAGCCGAGGATCGTAAGGTAGGTATCGGCCACGGTAACCTCGCTGCTCGTCTTCTTCGCGAGGAGACACAGTGCTTCGCATTCCTCGCAGGTCACGAGTCTTTCGCAGCTGCTGAGGGCGCAATCAAGATCGCCGAGATGGCTAACCGCGTGCGTAAGAACCCATTGCGCGTTATCCTTAACGGTCTTGGTAAGGACGCAGCAAAGATCATCTCTCGTATCAACGGCTTTACTTATGTTCGCACTGAGTTCGACTACTACACAGGCGAGGTACACGAGGTGGAGACTATCTCATACTCTGAGGGGCTTCGCTCAAAGGTACGCTGCTACGGCGTTGACGATGTTCGCGAGGGCGTAGCTGTAATGTGGAAGGAGGATGTAGATGTATCTATCACAGGTAACTCTACAAACCCTACACGCTTCCAGCACCCAGTAGCAGGTACTTATAAGAAGGAGCGTACTCTTGCAGGCAAGAAGTACTTCTCAGTAGCATCAGGTGGTGGTACAGGTCGTACTTTGCACCCAGATAACATGGGCGCAGGTCCTGCATCATACGGTATGACCGACACAATGGGTCGTATGCACTCTGACGCACAGTTTGCAGGCTCTTCATCTGTTCCAGCACACGTTGAGATGATGGGCTTCCTCGGTATGGGTAACAACCCTATGGTAGGTGCAACAGTTGCTATTGCAGTGGCTATCCAGCAGGCAATGAACTAATCAACTGATTGGTTTATAATACATTGTAAGGGGATAATCCGCATGGATTATCCCTTATTTATTTGGTATTATGGAGAGTTGTTTGATGGTTGCAAATAGATTTTATTTATAAGCTGTTTGAAACTGTGTGTTTTAGTGGCAATAGTTTGTATGCTAATTGGGTTACATTGTAATAGGATGAGTCTATATGGCCTTAATAAATGGTATTTGCGTCCTATCAAGTATCCGCTATGCAGTTTAATTAACAAAACATTATTTTAGCATTTATAAAAAAAATTTATTTATCTTTGTAAAGTGTATGGATTCATACAAGAGTTAATACAACATTTGCGAGTCGAGACTGAATAAATGACTATATTATGGAGCAAAAATTTGGATTAGAACACTTTTGTAGTAGTGAATATCTAAAACCGCTACACGACCAACTAAGAAAACTAAGATTCTTTACTAATAGCCGACTTACTCCTTTGGACTTAGAAGATCTTGTGGAGGATGCGTTAAATAACCATACTATAAAGTATTATGGTTTAGCTGGTCGTTCTATTATGACAGATGGATCACTTGTTACAAAAGAAACTGCTAATTATGCGGAATTTGATACAAAATTAACAGATAATCTCGGACGAAAGATATATGGTTATTTGTTTAGACGCAATAATAAAAGTTCAGATTTTCGCTCACTGTTTTGGGGGTACTGTATTGCAGACATGCATATGGACTATAAGCAAGGTAGCCTATGTTTTTCAAGAAGAATAGATGCGCAAAAGTTTTTTACTGAATTAGCAAATAGAGCTATATCTGAAAATTGGGGTACTAATGCCAAACAGAATGAGCTACCATTCCCCGTTTTACGATCGTATATTATCCATATTTTGAAAAAGATAAGAACAGATGAGCCAACAAAACTAGCTAAAAATGAAAGAGGAGATATGGTATTATTTAATACCAATTTGTTTGACGATAAATTTAATGAAATATACATAGCTGGAAAGATTGATGGAGATTACATCAAGGATCCTTATATTGTTTCTGATATTGTAAAATTACGTGATAATGGATTCTCTATTGAAAAACATCATATTGAACGCACTGTACCTCTTGTTGAGGCTCCTACTTTTTATGATGGGATTGAAGACATTGTTTATCAGAAACACTGGGCTATTAAACAAGGTGATGACTTGGAACATGTTGTAGAAAGATGTAAACATCGTATCGAAACTGACGAATATAAAAGATTGCCCAATCAAGCCTGGTCAATGTTGTTAAAAAATGCAATTAGTTTTGCAATGAAAGTTGCAAAAAGCAACTACAAATTTATTGTTCCACAATATAGATTTGTAGATGAGGCAGATGAATGGGAGAAGGAGAAAGGGAGCAGAGCTCAATTGCTAATGCCTATTTACCTAAAATGTGATATGTCCCAACAACCTGATGGAGTTCTTATACTTGATATAGAAAAAGATTCTCAAACATATTGCCCTAAAACAATTCTAACATTAGATATGGTATACAAAAATGCTCGACTTATAGCAAAGCCTAGCGAAGAATGGCTATGTATACAATAAACTAATACTATATATTAGAAGATAATATGCACTCTGACACACAGTTCGCAGGTTCTTCATCTGTTAATTCGTACCGACTTTTCCTCCTTCGCACCTCGGCATAGCCTGCAAACAGTCTCTGCTCTCGGTTTGTCGTCGGCTCCAGCACACATTGAGATGATGGGCTTCCTCGTTATGGGTAACAACCCAATGGTAGGTGCAACTGTGGCGATTGCAGTAGCTATCCAGCAGAGTTTTGCAAAATAAGCGGTCATCTGCGACCTCTTAATCATTGCCCTGAATGGGACGTACGCCAAGTACTACCCATCCAGGGCAATTTCTTTATCGAGGCCACAATATGCTTCGACTGCAATTGGGACAATTCTCTGACTTTTAGCATAGATAAATAGCGTAAACATCAAATATTTAAAGGGCAATTGCATAGTTTCGCAAAATAGAGAGTCTATTATGCTCCAAAAGCAGTGTGAAAGCACACACAACAATGTATAGATAAACAGACTCGGCTCTCGTCATAGAAAACGAGAGCCGAGGATTTAATAGTTACCTAATCAACGCACAACCTCGGATATATTAGTTGTCGTTTAGTAGTGACTCAAAGAGTTTTACCCACTTTTTCATTATGATATTGGGAGCGTAGAGCTTTCTCTTTGCCACAGAACTGCGTCGTATCTTATCGCGCTCCTCATCACTCATAGAGGCAATATGAATAAAGGTCTCGGCATACTCATCCTCATCAAACGGTGTTACAACAAAGCCATTTGTTCCCGATGGCGACAATATATCTCTAACACCAGCAGAGCATCCAAAAGCTATAGTAATACAGCCATGAGCTTGACCTTCAGTAAGGCACAAAGGCCAACCCTCGGTTTGCGATGTAAGACAGACAATAGAAGCCTTACGGTAGAACTGTTCGACATTGGAGTGTCTGCCCACCATATCTACTCTTTTAAGACCCTCTCTAATAATCTGATCCTCCATAGCCGCACGGTAGTTGCCATCACCAACAATAAGCAATCTATACTCTGTCAAGCGATCTTGAACCTTACCCCAAATTCTGAGAAGTCTATCCAATCTCTTAGAGGTGTTCTCCAAACGACCACAGAAGAGGATTATCTTCTCCTTGTCATAGCTCACATTATCTACAATACGCTCGGAGTTCTCAATAGCCACGACCTTCGATGTATCGGGGTTTATACCCAGTGCCTGACACACCTCCTGTCTATAGTCTTCGCACAACACTGTATAGGCATCACAGCAGGCATACTGCCTCTTAACGCGCTTAATCACCAAATTGCGCGCACCATTTTTGTCGATAAAGTGGCGTTTCCAGTACAATCGCCACATAGGTTTGTAGAGCAACGACTTCTGACGGCGTCTAATCACCGAATGACGCTCCCAGAATGGTTCGCCATGGTTAGCAAGAATAGTCTTACAACCACAGCGCTTGCATATACTCTGAATATGTCTTATAGGTTGAACAACCTGAACTATAAGGTTTATACCCTCGGCTTTCACCAATCTCTCGATATCCTCGCTTCTTTTACTCTTATCGAGGCTCACCTCAACGACGGTTATATAGCGTTTAACCTCGTCGGTATATAGCTCCTCAACGATTTTAGGGGTAAATACATAGCACTTGTAGTCGGGATATTGCTCATAGAGGAACTTAGCAATGTCAATAGTCACACGCTCAGCGCCTCCACCAGGGAATATATCGTGAGTAAATGCCACTCTCTTCATAAGCAGGTTGTATCTATTCATTAATCCCAATAAAATGGGTTATAGTAGTTTTTATTGCATTCAATAGGTTTTCCTATCGTAGTCCTATGCGTCGCTCTATCCACTCAATAGTCATCTCTCTATCCTCCTCGGATGCCTGATCCAAAGAGTTGAAACAACCAAACTTATGGTTGGATAGTTTATCGAACATTGCGAGCTTTTCGGCGATATATCCGCGACTCTTATTGGGCTTAAGGTAGAGCAATTCATCGTATGCCTTACGAAGTGTACACCTACCCCTATCCGAGAGTAGTAGATATTGAATCTCCTGTGGATTATACTGCGTATGGTGGCGGAAACGATGCTCTATATTACGCACAAGATGGTCGGGATGTGCTGTAAAATACTCCTCATATACACTGCGTAACAACGCCTTAGGCGTATGATAGAGCTTAATAAATTTACCAGACTTAGAGATCAGATCCTTAGCATTGAGCATCGTCTGCTTGAATGTCACACGCTTGCTACCATCCTTACGATACTTTGTCAACCCCAAAAGACGAGTTAGCAACGAGCTATATTTTCTGCCGTAGCAGACCACTCCACTCTCTGTGAAGAAATCTTCAAACTTTGTTGGGGCACTGAGGATAAGGTCGTCATTAAACTCAATAAAATGCTCACTTAGACCCGGTATGCGCCATGTCATAGACTCTATAGATATGGAGTTAAATGTTGGCAAGCACTGCTCATAGCCCCTAAATATCACCTTGTGATCGACAACCTCAACAGGGATATGTCCATTTGGGAAGTGTTGTTCAAGGAATGGCTCTACATTTGGATTCTGCTCGTCAGTGACGATGTATATCTTATTGAGCCATGGAGCAAATCTATTTAGCGATGCCACACAATACAATATCTCGCCGACACTTCTGTAGCGGGTGCTACCTGCAACATCATCGACCTTCAATATCTTCTTATTACCAAACGCTTCACGCTTGGCAATATGGCGTGGATCATCTCCATCGACCCATGTGATTACAGCATCAACTTTTGGATTATCTCTCATATTTTGAAGTTTGGGGGAACTGTCTCTCCATCTCTGTATGTATCATCTGACGCATAGCATTATAACGCTCATCCGAGAGTTTTACATCATTGATACACATAAGTTTGCGTATTGGATTTTGGATAAAACTTTGTATTTTCGATTCACCCGCAACAGCCATAGAAAAGTGCTTCTTCGACTGTCGCTCATCAATGATAAGCCCCTTAAGGAAAAGACTATTGGTGAATATATACTGCGTAACATTTTGGCTTTGGCGTGTCTGCGATAGCGAGCCAAGAATCTTAGTTTTCATCTTGTTGTAGAGCCACTCATTCTCGCTTTTTAGCATAGGTACACAGGTGTGCTGTGGGCGAAGAAAACAGATTGTTCGAGGTAAGCCTAAGGCCTCACGCACAAGATGATCAGAGTTACGACAAATCTTCTTGAACATATCTAAAGCCAATATATGATGGCTCATGGCTATAACACCCTTACCCTCACGGAAGAAGTCCGTAGGCTCGATAGGCATCATTGGAAAGAGATCGTCATTGAAGTAAACAAACTCCTCGTCCAGCCCCTCGATGCGATGCAGATGCATCTCTATGGTATTGCTATTGAATGTTGGCAGATACTCCTTAGGGATGATATCACCATGCAAAACTACATTTACCTCTTCACGATTTATCCATTCTGGCACTTGGCTCTCGCCCGACACCACAAGATGCACCTTGCGTATGAATGGCATATTCTTTGCAATACCCCTAAACAGATACTTCAATGTACCCCAATCCCTAAAACGCTTCTCAAGAATAGGCACATTAGTATGTTTTTGGTAGTCTGCCTGCCATACAGGATCAAGACCATTAACGAAGGTTATTACAATATCCATTCTTATATTTTCTTAATAATTGGAGCAAATATAACCAAAATATTCTAATTAGCTCACTCTAAGCCTCCTTTTTTGTTCCAAAGCGACGCAATTGCTTCTCAGGCGTATGCTTCCAGCGGTTGTGAGACCACATCCATAGTTCAGGTCTGCGGCGTATCATAGCCTCAAGATTTTGAGCATAACGACGCACCAAATCCATAGCCTCTACCTGCTCCCGACCATCGTATATCTCCACATAATTTATCTTATAACTATCCGCCTTTACACGCTCTGTATCAACGAAATATATTGGAACACCAAAGCGCAGTGCAAGCCTTACTCCACCATCAATAAATGCCGTTGGCTGATTGAGAAACTCCACCCATTCGGTATCGGCGCGCAGGTCAGGACTCTGATCAGATATAAGTCCCAACGCCATATTTCGACCCTTACCATGATTTTTAAGATAGTAGCGCACCGTATCAGCCATGGTCACAGTGATATTGTTAGGACCATAGTTCCTAATACGGCGATAGAAGTGCTCAAACACAGGACTTTTAAGTGGATGATAGACGCTAATGAAGTCCATGGTGTCATCCCTCCAGCACCATAGTGGATAGTATTCCCAGCAACCATAGTGCGCAGCCATGACAATCCAATCTTTACCTTTTGTATGCTCCTTATGCTCCTGCTCTTGGTCACAAAGCAGAGCATTGCCTGTACGCTTAGGATTAGCCCCAACAAGACTTATGGTGTTGACAACAACCTCTGCGAGAGTAACATAGTATTTGCGCATGATTTGTCGCAACTCCTTCTCAGTCTTCTCTGGGAATGACCTTTCGAGATTACGGAGTATCATCCTCTTACGGTAGCCCACAACACGAAATATCAGTGTAATAAATGGTCTAAGTAATCCATATCTCAAAAAACGGGGCGAATAGCTAATAAGACAACTTAACGCCCACAAAAGGTTAAATCCCACCTTTTGATACCACTTCAAACTATTATAATGCTCCTTTATACTACTCATATAAATTCAATATATATGCATCTTGAATAGACAAAAATAGAGAAATATTAAGAATAAACAAAATTACTCAACATAAAATTTTATCTTCGACGCTATCTCATACCCTTCGTCATAAAGAGCCAATAGGCGTCTCGTATCTCGCTCCATGCGCCCCACCTCGATAGGTCGCTCAGGTCTTATCACAACAACCTCGCCACGCTCCTCCAAACTCTCGATATACTCTAACTCTCTATTGTACTCCACATTACGCCTACGCAGAGCTTCCCTCAAAGCGGGATACTTCGCATAGACAAACGGCGGCACAAAAGATGGCTTATCACTCTTCCTATACCCCTTATTGCGCGTTACCACAACCACATTATTATCATATCCAAGCTCTCTTGCTCGACCTATTGGCAACGAGTCGGCAACGCCACCATCAAGCATCTTCACACCATCCACCTCAGCTATTGGACAGACATATGGGAGCGAACTCGAGGCACGCACGATGTCGATGATGCGCTTCGGGTCATGTTTCTCCTCAAAGTAGCATGCCTTACCTGTTTCGCATGCCGTTGTCACCATCTCGAAACGCTCCGTGCATGCGGCATATCTATCATAGTCATAAGGTATTATACGATTTGGGAACTCATCAAACAACAAATCGAAGTCCATGATATTTCCCTTGAAGAGCAGATGCCTAAAGCCGATGAAGTGATGCTTCTCCAGGAGGTCGATATTGCTATATTTTGCTCTGCCTCGCTGATTAGACATGTAGGAGAGTCCATTGCAAGCACCTGCGCTCACACCTATGGTGTAGGGAAACCTCACACCCCTATCCATAAGGTTATCCAGCACCCCACAAGTAAAGACACCACGCATACCGCCACCCTCAAGCACTAATCCAGAGCGGGTGTTTATCGTAACACTCTTCGCTTTCATACACAAAAATTATTTCATCAACCGCAAACATACAAAAAATTAACGACTTTACCACACATTATACGGTCTATATTTCGCATGTTTTCTACAAAGATTGCTTCGTGAATAACATCAAATACACAAAAAAACTGTACCTCTAAGGTGATATTTTACACTAAGCCAACAATAATGGAGCTATTAATACGATAAAAAGGCGATTAAAGCAATTGCATATTTTGGAATGTTTCGTAAATTTGCCACACTTATGAAACAGAATTCAACAACACATCGACTTTTACTTGTCGCTCTATCCGTAGCATTACTTGCCTCGGGATGGCTTGGCATCACAGGACTCACACTCCTTGTAGCGCTTGTTCCATTGCTGATTATCAGCGAGAACCTCACCGACTCGAAGCGTGATTTCTGGCGCATGTGCGGCTGGGCGACGCTCACCTTTCTGCTCTGGAGCGCAATAACAATATGGTGGGTATGGAACGCCACACCGCTTGGTCCTATAGTAGCTGGTATAGTGGGCACACTCTACAACTTGTGTGGCATCATGGCATACCACTACACCTCGAAGCGAGCTCCCCGCGCCTTGGCATATACCATTCTCGTCACTGTGTGGATAGCAACCGAGTGGGCTTATAACTCTGCAGATGTTGCCACCTTCCCATGGTTACTTTTGGGGCATGGTTTTTCGGGCGACACATGGGCGGTACAGTGGTACGAGTACACAGGCATCTTCGGAGGCTCACTGTGGGTATTACTCTCTAATATCTCTATCTTTGAGATACTTAGGACACGCACCACAACATCCAAAGTGCGTGCAGCTATAATAATCATAGCTCCGATGCTACTCTCCGTGGCGCTTCTAATGAGCTACACACCATCGGGACGCACAGCCGAGATTTCGGTTATTCAGCCTAATGTTCCCTGCTATGAGGATGAGCGCAGGGCGAGTGATAAGATGCAACCCACAGACGATATTATGCGTCTTATATCTGAAGTACCCCAAACGAGCGCATTTATGGTTATGCCAGAGTCGGCACTCACCTACATCCCAGGCATCGGCTCTCTCGACGAGTCGCAAATGGAGAGCATACAACCATTTTTAGGGGCTATGATAGGCAATAACCACCCCACCACCAAACTCATCACAGGAGCCTCCACCACTGTGCGCTATGGCGATAGCCAAGAGACAAATACGGCGCGCTACTTCGAGGGCTACGGCTGGTATGACAGATATAACTCCGCACTTCTTATCAGCAACAACGGCGCTGTGGAGAGCATCTACCACAAGGGAAAGTTGGTTATTGGTGTCGAGGCGGTGCCTATGAAGGGTCTATTTGATTTCTTGGAGATTGACCTTGGCGGCATCACAGGACAGCTCGGCTGGGGCAGGGAGTACACGATATTTGAGAATGAGGGCATTAAGGTAGGTCCATCTATATGCTACGAGGGTCTATATGGCAACTATTTTGCAGGCTTTGCCCGCCATGGTGCCGAGGTCATGTCGTTGGTATCTAACGATGGCTGGTGGGGCGACACAGCGGGTCATAAGCGACTATTCGACTTCTGCCGTCTGCGAGCTATCGAGACACGCCGTGCCATAGCACGCTCGGCGAATACGGGCATTTCGGGTTTTATCTCCCCCACTGGCGAGAATATAGGAGAGCGCCTTGAGTGGAACGAGGAGGGCATCCTTACCGCCGAGGTTGAGCTACGCAGCGATATAACAGCATACACCATTTATGGTGATTGGATAGCACGCATATCTACATTTATCGCAGTGCTTGCACTGCTCTATTATGTTGCCTATCGCACCAAGAAGAGGAACTATTTAGTTGACTAACAATATGAATTACACTGAGACACTTGATTTTCTATTTACCGCCATGCCCTCATTTCAGCGTGTTGGCGGCGACGCATATAAGCCTGGTTTAGAGCGCATAGCCTCATTCTGCCAGCACCTTGGCAACCCACAACGCAACTACTACACCATACATGTTGCGGGCACCAACGGCAAGGGCTCCGTATCGCACATGCTTGCATCTATACTCCATGAGGCGGGCTACCGCACAGGTCTCTTCACCTCGCCTCACCTTGTTGACTTCCGCGAGCGCATACGCGTCGATGGAGAGATGATCTCCAAGCAGAAGGTGGTGAATTTTGTGGATAAGCACCGCGAGAAGATGCAGGAGCTCGACTTGTCGTTCTTCGAGATGACCGCAGCCATGGCGTTCGACTACTTCGACCAGAGCGATGTTGAGGTGGCTATCATCGAGACGGGTCTTGGTGGCAGACTCGACGCCACAAATATCATCACCCCTATCCTCAGCGTTATCACCAACATCAGCATGGAGCACACCGAGTTTCTTGGTGATAGCATCGAGAAGATTGCCGCGGAGAAGGCAGGCATCATCAAGAAGAGCATTCCTGTGGTTATTGGCGAGAGCAACGCGGCATATAACAGCGTCTTTGAGCGTCGTGCCGAGGAGCTACATTCTAAGGTTATCTATGCCGAGCAGGAGTTCATCCTTGGCGAGGTTGACCACTTCGACAACTACAACCAGCACTTCAGCCTACTGCGTACACGCGATGAGCGCAACTTCGAGCTTGATATCGACCTTTTAGGTGATTATCAGTCACATAACATCGTCACAGTGTGCGCTGCTGCTGACTATATCGCCGAGCTTACACCCCTCACTATTTCGCGCCGTGCCTTACGCGAGGGTTTGGCGTGCAGTGCCGCAAGCACAGGGCTTATGGGTCGCTGGCAGGTTATTGGCGAGGAGCCTTATACCGTTTGCGACACGGGACATAACGCCGAGGGTATCGCCTATGTAGCCCAGCAGCTCGAGGCTCTCAATACCGACCGTATCTTTGCTGTGATGGGCTTTGCTAAGGAGAAGGTTTTAGAGAAGATTATGCCATTGCTACCCAAGAAGATAGAGTATATCTTCACCAAGGCAAATATCGACCGTGCGCGTAGCATCGAGGATATTGCAACCATGGCAACAGCTGCGGGTCTAAAGTTCGAGACCAAGCCTACTGTCGCCGAGGCTCTTGCCTACGCACGCAGCAAGGCACTCGCTTCGGACACCATCTTTATTGGCGGTAGTAACTTCGTTGTTGCCGAAGTTGAGGAGATCTCCAAGAGAACGCAGGAGTAACATAGTCGTTGGTTACGACCTTAGAGGCATAGAGAGTATATAGAGCAAAGCGAAGCCGCGGACATAAATAGTCCCCGACTTCGCTTTGACTTTTATGCTCTCTTGTCACATGAAATGTCACATACCTCCAACACATCACTCCTAATATTCCCACTATTTTTATGCATTTGTTGCATATTTCTAATATTTTAGCTATATTTGCGTGTTGAATATCGTTATATGACGCATATTAGAATGATGCATAAAACCACATACCCAAGCTACGCTACACCGCATATTTATATAAGCGGCGCGCATTATCTTGGTTATCAACCAGTTGCATCATTCACAACAAAACAACGCTTCTATTCCGACACACGCACCCTGCTACACAACCATAGCGGGCAAAGCCACATGTGCCAATATAGTTCGCCGCAGGCACAATGTGTATAGCGTAGGAGAGAAGTTACAACCACAGATTACAACCACTTTTTTTACATTTTTTAACTTAAATTTATTAACATGAAAAAATTATTTGCTCTATTGGCAGTTGCTATCGGCGTAGTGGCTTGCCAAAAGGATCAGGCCGACATGGGTGTCAACCTTGGCGGCGAGCAGGAGGCTTTCATCACAGTTAACCTTCCAGAGGTTAGCCGTGCTGGTAGCGAGTCTGGCGCGTTTGAGAATGGTGTTCTTAACACACATGACTTGCGCTACATCCTTGAGATTTATTATGGTGATAACTGCTACCGTCAGGTTCAGTACACCAACGAGAAGTCAGCATCATTTCCTGTGCGCCTTGCTCCAGGTCGTGAGTACAAGTTTGTTGTATGGGCAGACTTCGTAACTAAGAACAACCGTGCTGAGGACACTGACTTGTTCTATGAGACATCTAACGGTTTGGATGAGATTAGCATTCTCGACGGTGCACCTATGACTGAGGCACGCGATGCTTTCTATGGTAACTATACACTTGCGGCTGATGCTCAGGTTGCAGGTATGGGTGCAATCACTCTTACTCGTCCATTCGCTAAGGTACGCGTGGTGACAACTGATGTTCAGGATCTTGTAAAGATTGGCGTAGCACTTCCTACTGAGACTACAGTTGCTTATCAGGCAGATATTAACAACAAGTTCAACGCACTTACTGGCGAGGCTTCAAGAGATAATAACGCTATTGAGGCTTACACATTCTACTACAATAACTCACCATACACTGTTGATACAGCTAAGGATAATGAGATGACCCTTTTCGCTGATTACCTATTCGTAAATGCTGGTGCAACTACTAAGTTTGATCTTATTGTAACAGATCATGTTACTAAGTCTTTCAACACTGAGATTCCTGTTGTGGCTAACCAGGTTACAACCATTAAGGGTGATATCTTGACAAACGGTAGCGACATCAAGGTTGAGATTGAGGATGGCATGGCAGCTGAGACTATCTACCTTGAGGGTAATGTTACTCTTACTGAGAATTTGAATGTTAACCGTCCTTTGGTTGTAGCAGCTGGCAAGACTGCAGTTCTTAACCTTAACGGTAAGAAGATTATCAACACTAACCCATCTGAGAATTTCGGCGAGGGTGAGGGTATCGTAGTTTACGGTAACTTGACTATCGAGGGCGAGGGTACTATCCAGGGTACTTCAATGGCTGTATGGGCTCGTGGTAACAACAACGCTGTTATCAATATCAAGGGCGGTACATTCGTTGGTTGCCAGGAGGGTCTTGCTAAGGGCGGTCGCTCTGTAGTCTATGCAAGCTCAGGCAATACTATTAACATCTATGGTGGTAATGTTCAGGCTTTGGCTGCTGACAAGACATCATACGCTAACAAGACTGAGGGTGTTTATGCTGCACTTAATGTTGCAGATAACAACGGTATGATCAATGTTTACGGTGGTAGCTTCTACAAGCAGAACCCAGCAGCTCCTGGCACTGAGCCTGCTGCATGGAACGCAGCTCATCCTAATGGCTTCTTGGCTGATGGTTGTGTTGTTGAGGCTGATGGTGACTGGTTTAAGGTAAAGTATGACCCATACCATGGTTATACTAAGGTTGCTTCAGCAGATGAGTTGATGGCAGCTATCAACAATGCAACAACCGATACCAATATTGTCTTCGTTAATGATATCGAGGGTGATGTTACAATCCAGAATAATAATCTTGTAAACATTACGATTAATGGTGATGGCAAAACTTACACTGGTGCTATGACTCTCAAGTCTGATGTAACTTTCAAGAACATAAACTTCGACGGTAAGGGTTTCAATGGTTATGCTATCACAACTCGTGGTGCAAACAATGTAACAATCGAGGGTTGTACAGCAAAGAACTATGGCTACGGTTTCGTTCAGCTTGCTTCTGGTACTGTATTGACAACCGTTAAGAATGTTACTGTAAGCAACATGAACTATGGTGTGAAAGTAGATTACTCTAATGCTGTGGTAATTGAGAATGCAGACATTAATGTCGGTGTTGCTGCCGTTCTTAACTCTAACTACGGTGAGAAGCCTATCACTATCAAGAATAGCAAGCTAAACATTCTTGGTACTTGGGTACGTAATAACACAATTAAGACTAATTATGTATTCGAGGGTAACAACAGCATTGATACATTTATCATCGAGGCTGCTATTGATAATTTCAAATTGGCTGCTGGTGCTTCACTCACTGCTCCCAACGAGATTACTGTTACCACTGTTGATGGCTACACAGTAGAGTATGCAGATGGTAAGTATATCTCAAAGCAAAACTAACTTCTACTAAGAGCAACTCTGACTCATATACAGAGTTTATCTTTAAGCACTCGGCATGGCCGAGTGCTTTCTGTTTTTAGGGACAAAAGTGACCATAGAGACAAGAGAGACAAGAGCGAAGCCACGGACAACGCTGATAATGACAACTCTCATCTAACAACACCGATACCCGACCTCGCTTTCGTCTCTTCATCTCTCAGGCCTCTCTCGTCACAATTGTTTTTAGAGACCAAAGGGACAAGAGAGACCATAGAGACAAGAGCGAAGCTACGGACAATGCCGATAATGACAACGCAAAACTAACGACACCAAGACCCGACCTCGCTTTCGTCTCTTAGGTCTCTCAGGTCTCTCTCGTCACAAAGGCTTTGCCTTTTCAGGAAGAGACCAAAGGGACAAAAGTGACCATAGAGACAAGAGCGAAGCAACGGAAAATGCCGATATCAACAACGCCAAACTAACAACACCGATACTCGCCATCGCTTTCGTCTCTTTCGTCTCTTTCGTCTCTTTCGTTTCTCCCGTCTCTCTCCCGTCTCTTCGTCTCTCTCCCGTCTCTTCGTCTCAAAAAAATCAACAAAATCGCTCAATCACTTGCTTGATAACAAAAAAGTCAGTACCTTCGTTAAAAATCATCAAGCATGGATTCGAAGAACAGCAACGACATAATTTGGAACAGCAACTATAAGCGACTACTTTGCTACCAGAAAAGCGTCGTCATATATGACCTAACTTATCATTTTTGCTCTCGGTTTGTCAAAGTCTCTGATAGGACATACGACCAAATGATTCAAGCGGCAAGGTCAGGCAAGCAAAATATCGTGGAGGGATATGCAGATATGGCAACATCAAAAGAGATGGGTATCAAGCTATTTAATGTTGCAAGAGGCAGTTTATTCGAGCTATACGAGGATTACAACGACTATCTGCGTGTAAGAAACCTACGAATATGGGAAAGTGACTCCGCGGAGTGGAAAGCAATGGCCCAACTGGGTGTTAACAATAGCGATCCACAATACTTCATATCTATGGCAGAATCTCGCAACGATGAGACCATAGCCAACATGGCTATCGTATTGATTAAACAAGCGCAATTCCTGCTACAAAAATATCTCGATAAGGTAAACGACAACTTCGCCAATGAGGGAGGATTTAGAGAAAAGATGACACGCAAAAGAATTGTAACCCGAAGTAATAAATAATTATTTAGAGACCAAAGGGACAAAAGTGACCATAGAGACAAGAGCGAAGCCACGGACAATGCCGATAATGACAACGCAGAACTAACAACACCGATACCCGACCTCGCTTTCGTCTCTTAGGTCTCTCCGTCTCTCCGTCTCTCTCGTCTCACCATACTAAATACTGCGCGAGCAAAGCATCATATATATTGTCAAATATACCGCATAAAATATCCCAAAAGGGTCAAAACAGAGAATTATACCCCACACCACACAATATTCCCACTCGCGGTAGCGTTTATGGTATAGGTTTTGCAAGTAAAACTAACAGCTACACGATGATAGCAACACCTCTAACAATGTTGCCATTATCAAGTAGGTAGGTTTCTTCATTTATTTAAGTTTGGGTTAGTAGTTTTTATTTACAGAACTTGCTTCTGTAAAGAGGATAGGCGGCAGTCGTGATGACTCCCGCCTATTTCTTTTTATAGCAATTCTGTAAATAAAAACTATTTCACCCTGAACGACGCGGCAGACTAATCTGCACTATGGGTTATTTGCAGAGTTGCTGCGCAACCTACAGAGTTGTGCTATCGTGCTATTTGTGAGCAAGCTCCCAAAGCACAATAACCCAACCCTGCAACAAGTTGTCTGCAAATATCCCTTTGCTTCGGTCTGCTCTCGTCTCGTGAGGGCGTTAGTAGTTTTAGAGTGGTGCTTCGCAATTTTTATTTATTTAGAACTTGCTTCTGTAAAGAGGATAGGCGGCAGTCGTGAGCCGATGGCTCGATAATATTTACATTCCTCCCCAAACCCCTCCTTTGGCAAAGGAGAGGCTTTAGCAGTGAATATTTGTGTTATTTATTAGCCTATTTCTTTATATAGCAATTCTGTAAATAAAAACTATTTCACCCTGAACGACGCGGCAGACTTATCTGCGCTATGGGGTATATTTGCAGAGTTTATATATAAGGTGTGCTTATAGCGGAATAGAAAAATAATATCGCCATAGAGTTTGCATATAGTGAAAATTTATTACCTTTGCAGCCGAAATAAGATGTGGAGGGATTTGGACTGATTGCAACCACAATAAAAAAATGCTAAAGCAGCACTCCTAATGCGTTGCTACCATAGCATAATCGTGGTATAGCCAAGCCCTAAAGCATACAATATTTCAATCATGCATAGAGTTATATGCATGACAAGTATGTATAACAATATAAAAGTATAAAGCTATGGCATTTCTATTTACATCAGAGTCTGTATCTGAGGGACACCCAGATAAGGTTGCCGATCAGATCTCGGACGCTATTCTCGATGAGTTCTTGCGCTATGACGCTACCTCTAAGGTAGCATGCGAAACGCTATGTACCACAGGTCTTGCAGTGATCTCTGGCGAGGTGCGCTCAGAGGGTTATGTCGATATTCAGGGCGTGGCACGCCGCGTAATCGACAAGATTGGCTACAACAAGAGCGAGTACCAGTTCGACGCAGCATCATGCGGTATTCTATCAGCTATTCACGAGCAGTCGTCAGATATCAACCAGGGCGTTGATCGTAAGGATGGCGAGGATCAGGGCGCTGGCGACCAGGGCATCATGTTCGGCTATGCCGTGGAGGAGACCCGCGAGTATATGCCTGCAACACTCATCCTTTCGCATGTTATCCTTAAGGAGTTGGCTGTAATTCGCCGCGAGGGCGAGGTTATGCGTTACCTACGCCCAGACTCTAAGAGTCAGGTGACTATCGAGTATGACGATGACCGCCGTCCAAAGCGTGTACACACAATCGTAGTATCTACACAGCACGACGAATTCATCCTCCCTACAAATACCCGCTCGGAGCAGGAGGCAGAGCGCGAAATGCAGCGTATCATCGCTGATGATGTTCGCAACATCCTTATCCCACGCGTTAAGGCTCGCTTAGAGCGCGCAGGTGATAAGGTTGCAGAGCTTATTGGTGATGACTACATCCTTCATGTTAACCCTACAGGTAAGTTCGTTATCGGTGGTCCTCATGGTGATACAGGTCTTACAGGTCGTAAGATTATCGTTGACACCTACGGAGGTCGTGGCGCACATGGTGGCGGTGCATTCTCTGGTAAGGACTCATCAAAGGTTGACCGCTCGGCAGCATACGCAGCACGACATATCGCGAAAAATATGGTCGCTGCAGGCATAGCACGCGAGGTGTTGGTGCAGGTAAGCTACGCTATCGGTATCGCACAGCCATTATCTATCTATGTTGACACATATGGCACCTCAAAAGTTAATTTCACCGATGGCGAGATTGCAGAGCGTATAGGTAAGCTCTTCGACCTACGCCCAGCAGCTATCGTGGAACGCTTCGGCTTGAAGTACCCTATCTTCGAAGCTACAGCATCGTATGGTCACTTCGGTCGCCGCCCTTATACCGAGATGGTACGCTTCGTGGGAGAGAAAGGCAAGGAGTTCGCTAAGGAGGTAGAGTTCTTCTCATGGGAGAAACTCGATGAGGTTGACCATCTAAAGCAGGAGTTCGGTCTATAAAAGCAGAAAAATATTTCGATATATAAAAGGCTTGATAACAGACAGTTAGTTATCAAGCCTTATTTCATAGATAAACTTTTCACAAAAAAAGTTTGCAAATTCAAAAATAGTTACTACATTTGCACACCCAAAACTCAAAAGCCCAGGTGGTGAAATTGGTAGACACGCTACTTTGAGGGGGTAGTGAGCGCAAGCTCGTGCAAGTTCGAGTCTTGTCCTGGGCACCAAAACGGAAGAGCAATCTTCCGTTTTTTTTGTTTATCCCAGTAAAAACTTTGGCAATAATGTTGTAGGTATAGAATTATTTTATACATTTGCAACGCTTAAGGGCGACAAATAAGGATTTACAAATAAAAAATTATAAACTATGTATTGGACTTTAGAGCTTGCATCGAAGTTGGAGGATGCACCATGGCCAGCAACCAAGGAGGAGTTGATTGACTATGCTGAGCGTTCAGGCGCGCCATTGGAGGTCTTGGAGAATCTCCGCGAGATTGAGGACGAAGGCGATATCTACGAGTCAATCGAAGACATCTGGCCCGACTACCCAGCAAAAGACGATTTTTTCTTTAACGAGGAGGAGTATTAGTAGATTTTGTCAGTCAATGCGCTGATAATCAAAAGAGAAACAAGTTTATTATTCTTGTTTCTCTTTTTTGTTTATCTTATTACTCTTCTGCGCAGCCTCTGGCTTATTGGTCAAAATAGTACATAAAATCGGGGCGGTTTTTGTTTATTAGTCAAAATTAGTACATAAATGTAGGTATTTGCCCGTATTTTCTATTTCTATTTGAGTCTGAAATACTCATCAATAGTAGTTTGCGAGCTTGTTTGGTATTGCATAATGTACTTATTACGGCTTTGTGATTATATTTTCATTTCAAGAGCGTTTGTGTGTTGACTATAGATTATCGGCATAAATTATATTCATTAAATTTTACGACAGAATTGATGACTAAATATAGTTAATTTCAAAAAAGCAAATCTTTTTTGCTCAAATTTTAATCTTTGTAAATAAAGACAAAAAAAATTTCATAAATTTTTTCTCTTTTTCAAAATTGACAAAATTATCGTTAAAAATAGTTCGCCAACCGACATTTTGCATTAGACCCCTGTTTGTGCTTAATAATATCATAAATAAGTCAAAACAATATTTCAAATCATCTAATCTTTGCTTTATTTAGATTAAAAGCGAGAAAATGAACATTTTTCTCGAGTCGCTCTTGAATTAGTTTTCTATATAATGTGCCCGTACTTTTGTGTCAACATATAAATATAAAGTATGTGTACTAAAACTAATTCAGCTAATCTTATTCTAATTGCTCATTTAACTTTTAGCGAGCGTTTAGACTGCGCATTAAAGTTAATCTTTATGACCAATTTCTCAATCAAACAAATTTCTGCAATGGTGCTGCCTGAGCGTTATGTTACGGAATTTGCGGCTATATTTATGCTAAGGTATGATATTTCCCCTGAGATGTTGCGTGGTTATATTTTGTTAGAGCGGTTTAGAGGTTGTACCGATTTATCAAATTCAAGATATACAAAGGTGGCTCAGTTATATATTTTTCAAGAGTCTATTAATGTTGATTGCCTAAAAGCGTTGTAGCGAGGTCTTTTTTAACGCTTTGAAAAGTGATATTAAAATTGTATTTTTGCAATGTAATAAATAAATTTTCAATATGAGCGTAGCCTCTTTTCTCAAGGGTGAGCATAGCACCGCTTTCTCGTTTGAAGTTTTGCCTCCATTACGAGGTAATAGTATTGATACACTCTTTAGTAGTGTCGAAAGGCTTATGGAGTACTCTCCAGCCTATATAAATATAACTACACATCGCACTGATGTGGTCTATAAAGAGGTATCTGCCGGTGTCTTTCAGCGTACAACTGAGCGCAAACGCCCCGGTACGGTTGCTATAGCTGCGGCGCTTAAGTCGCGATATGGAGTGGCTACGGTGCCTCATATTATTTGTAGCGGTTTCACAGCTTCTGAACTTGAGAATGAGTTGATAGACCTCTCCTATCTCGGCATAACCGACTTGTTGGTTTTGCGTGGAGATAGAGCTAAGGGCGATAATAGTTTTGTGGTCGATAATGGCGGCTATAGCCACGCGGTGGAGTTATGTCGTCAGGTGGCGCAGTTTAATAATGGTAAATTGCTCGATGGTACCACGCACAATGGTCTTACTACGCCATTCTCGTTTGGTGTTGCGGGCTATCCTGAAAAGCACGAGGAGGCTATGAACCTCCAGACCGATATAGAGTATCTCAAGGCTAAGATTGAGGCAGGCGCGGAGTATATTGTTACCCAGATGTTTTTTGACAATGCCAAGTTCTTTGACTTTGTGAAGCGTTGTCGTGCTGCGGGTATTGATGTGCCGATTATTCCGGGTCTTAAACCCCTTACTTCTCTTACGCAGCAGTCGTTGTTGCCAAAGACATTCCATATAGATTTACCTATGGAGCTTGCGTCGGAGTTTGTTAAGTGCAAGAGTAATGACGATGTGAAGGCGTTGGGTGTTGAGTGGGGTATAAAGCAAGCAAAGGAGTTGAAGGCTGCCGGTGTGCCGAGTATCCATTTCTATTCGATGAACGCTGTGGCGAGTATAGAGCAGATTGCTAAAAGTGTCTATTAATGAGCGTGTTAAATGATATTTTGGGCCGTCGCATAATGGTGCTTGACGGCGCTATGGGAACAATGATTCAGCGCTATGGTCTGACGGAAACGGACTTTAGAGGCGCAGAATTGGCAAACCATAGTTGTAAGCTGGAGGGTAACAATGATATGCTCGTTCTTACTCGTCCTGACATTATTGCGCAGATACATCGCCACTATCTTGAGGCGGGTGCAGATATAATTGAGACCTGTACTTTTAACTCGCAATCAATTTCGCAGGCAGAGTATGGTACTGTACATCTTGTGAGCCGAATTAATGCCCAAGCAGCCAGGTTAG
>JAZRRF010000076.1:0-41633 GCA_045650465.1 Alistipes sp. | reverse complement strand
ATATTTGTATGGTTCAACAGATGTGATGTCTATGTCTGATGTTACAGCAGTTATCACTGACAACGGTGATACTACTTTCACATTCGATGTTAACTTCGTTGCTGGTGGTGCTGCTTACCACTTCACTTACACAACTCCTGCCCAGGAGGTAAATGAGGATGTAACTACTGTTGAGTTGGTATCTAAGAGCGCAGGTGAGAAGATCGGTTCATATGCTTATGGCTGCCTTTTGTCAGACGCTGAGGGTATCAACCAGGTGAAGATTGCTGTAGATGAGTACTACTCTTGGGATGCAGCAACTGATTTCCCTAAGGCAAATGATTATGCTACATGGCAGAGCTCACCTTCATATATCATGAATGGTTCACACTTCTCATTCGTTAACAAAACACTTAAGGTAAATGGTGTAACTTATGCAAATGATCAGGTTGAGAACGCTACTTTGACAGTTGTTGAGGCTACTTCAATCACTATCACTTTCACAGTCGATGGTGAGGACTATAAGTTTGTGTATAGCATCGCTTAATACAATCTTGTATTAAAAATTTCGGAGCTTCCCTTTTGGGAGGCTCCGATTTTTTTGTCTATTTGGGGGATAGGTTAAAGTGTAAGAGAGGGGCAGAAAGTCTATTTTAGTCGAGATACTATCTTTTGCCCCTTGTACCCTTATAGAATCTCTCTACAACATATAAATCTATTACCACTACTCTGCGAACTCATTACCCATGCACCAGCGTGGTAGGTTGCAGCCGATATAGTTGCCAACAACCGACATTAGCCATGCGATAACCATCCATGGTGCGAAATCTCCATTGAGTATTGCTACCCAGTAGTAGAAGGCATCGGCAATAGAGTGGGGTAGTCCACACATAATGAATACAGGCACGCCATAGAGGAGTGGTAAATAGCTACCCTTGCGTACGCCATAGACTGCAAGTGTTACGATAATACCTGTACCTACAGATGCAATAAGTAGGGCATACCATGATGCAGCTTCGCGCGCTGCCATGATGGTGTTGAGAGTCGAGAGCATATTAGGGCTTGTGGTTTGAAATGCTATATAGGCAGTGACAAGGCAACCAAGAGCATTTAGCAATACCATGGGAAGAAGTTGCAGTGACTCCTTATATGGCAGAAAGCCAGCCTTACCCGTAAAGAGTAGTGCCTTGCATGTTGTGACGCACATAAGCCCAAAGGCAAAGAGTATGGCGCCACCAAGTCCTCCTACATTTAGGAACACAAGACCCGCAATACCTATAAGTACTCCCGCAAATAAGGAAGATAAGATAAATTTACGCATAATTTTCAATAAAATAGGGGTGTTGGGCAGAGCCTAACACCCCAAGTTACTATTCGGGAAAGGATTACATCACAATATTGATAATCTTGCCCTTGACAACGATAATCTTCTTTGGTGCTTTGCCCTCGAGCCACTTCTGAGCACCCTCGGTGGTGACGATATGCTCGGCGATAGCGTTCTGCTCAAGGTCGAGAGCATACTCCTGCTTGAAGCGGAGCTTGCCGTTAATCATCACTGGGTACTCAAACGAGTTCTCAACTAAGTACTCGGCATTGAACTCTGGGAAGCGAGCATCGCACACCGTAGTTGTATGACCCATAGCGTGCCATAGCTCCTCAGCGATATGTGGTGCAAATGGTGCGATAAGAGCTGTGAGTGGCTCCAGAATCTCGCGCTTAGAGCAGTCACCAAGCTCGTTAAGGCAGATCATAAACGCTGCAACAGAGGTGTTGAACGAGAAGTTCTCGATATCCTCCGAAATCTTCTTGATAGTCTTATGTAGGCTCTTAAGCTCGGCAGGTGTAGCCTTATCATCATTAACAAGGAACTGATCATCACGGTTATAGAACTTAGACCAGAAGCGGCGCAAGAACTTATGAACACCATCAATACCGTTGGTGTCCCAAGGCTTTGACTGCTCCAAAGGACCGAGGAACATCTCGTACATACGCAAGGTATCAGCACCGTAGGCATCGACAATATAGTCAGGGTTTACAACATTGAACATCGACTTAGACATCTTCTCGATAGCCCAGCCACAGATATACTTGCCATCCTCCAAGATAAACTCAGCATCGGCAAACTCTGGACGCCATGCACGGAAAGCCTCAAGGTCAAGAATATCGTTCTTAACGATATTTACATCGACATGAATCTCTTGTGTCTCGTACTCCTTCTTTAGACCCAACGACACGAACTTATTTGTGCCTACAACACGATATACGAAGTTAGAGCGACCCTGAATCATACCCTGGTTAACAAGCTTCTTAAATGGCTCAGACTCACATACATAACCCAAGTCGTAGAGGAACATATTCCAGAAGCGTGAGTACATCAAATGACCTGTAGCGTGCTCGATACCACCCACATAGAGGTCAACATTGCGCCAATACTCATTAGCCTCCTTTGATACAAGACCCTCGCCGTTGTGTGGATCCATATAGCGGAGGTAGTATGCCGATGAGCCTGCGAAGCCCGGCATTGTTGATAGCTCATAAGGGTGACCCTCCTGGTTGCACCAGCCCTCAACGCGTGCCAATGGTGGCTCGCCCTCGGCTGTAGGACCAAAGTCCTTGATAGCAGGTAGGCATAATGGAAGCTTATCTTCGGCAACAGGGTAGGCTACATCATCCTTATAGTAGATAGGGAATGGCTCGCCCCAGTAGCGCTGGCGCGAGAAGATAGCATCGCGTAGGCGGTAGTTAACAAGACGCTTACCCAAGCCACGGCGCTCAACCTCCTTAAACATAAACTCAATGGCCTCCTTAACATCCATGCCGTTGATAAGGTTGGAGTTGATAAGCTTACCCTCCTTAGCATCGTATGACTCAACCTCAAGGTTACCACCCTCAACAACAGGGATAATCTCTAAGCCGAAGTGGCGCGCAAAGGCGTAGTCGCGTGAGTCGTGCGCAGGAACAGCCATGATAGCGCCTGTACCGTAGCCCGCAAGTACATAGTCAGATATATAAATAGGTATCTCGCGGCCAGTGAATGGGTTAATGGCGTATGAGCCTGTCTTAACGCCGCTAACACGCTTTGTGTCGGCGATACGCTCGCGCTCCGAACGGCGCTTGGTCTCGGCGATATAGGCCTCCACAGCCTCGCGGTTATCCTCCGTTGTAAGCTCCGCAACCCACTCATGCTCAGGGGCTATAACCATGAAGGTTACACCATAGATAGTATCAGGGCGTGTGGTGAATATCTCCAACTTACGATCCGAGCCTGCTACATCGAAGAACACCTGAGCACCCACGGAGCGACCAATCCAGTTACGCTGAATCTCCTTTAGGGACTCGCTCCACTCCAACTTCTCAAGACCATCCAACATACGCTGTGCATAGGCAGTAACGCGCAACAACCACTGCTTCATGCGCTTCTGCTCAACAGGGTGACCACCACGAACTGATAGACCCTCCTTAACTTCGTCGTTGGCAAGCACAGTGCCCAACGCTGGGCACCAGTTCACCATAGTGTCGGCACGGAATGCCAAGCGGTAGTTTTGAAGTACCTGCTCGCGCTCAGCCTCGCTCATGGCGCACCACTCTGCAGCAGTGAAGCTTAGCTTTGTGGTCTCGGCAGCATCTACACCCTCAGTACCGTGCTCCTCGAAGTGCTTAACAAGATTCTTGATTGGCTCAGCCTTCTGTGTAGTGTTGTTATACCAGTGGTCAAACATCTTCAAAAAGGCCCACTGTGTCCAGTGGTAGTACTCAGGCTCGCAGGTGCGTACCTCGCGTGACCAGTCATACGAGAAGCCAATCTTGTCGAGCTGCGAACGGTAGCGTGCGATATTCTCCTCGGTGGTAACAGCTGGGTGCTGACCTGTCTGGATAGCATACTGCTCGGCAGGTAGGCCAAAGGCATCGTAACCCATAGGGTGAAGCACATTAAAGCCCTTCTGGCGCTTGTAGCGAGAGTAGATATCCGAGGCGATATAGCCAAGTGGATGACCTACATGTAGTCCCGCACCCGATGGATATGGGAACATGTCAAGTACATAGAACTTTGGGCGTGAGGAGTCCACATCTACCTTGTAGGTGCCCTCCTCCTGCCACTTTTGCTGCCATTTCTGCTCAATGGCCTTAAAATTGTATTCCATAATCTATTAGTTTATATTGTTTTAGTCTTACTAATCTTCATCATCATCAATAAACGCATCGTCGTCGTAGTAGAAACCATCCATCAGTGCATCTATATCACGGCGCTCCTTCTTCGTTGGGCGACCTGTGCCTCGGTCGCGGAATACAAAGATGGTCTCGTGTGGTACATGGAGCTTATCCAACTCCTCCTGTGGTGTGCAGTTGAGACAGTAGGTTGGCACATTCTTAGCTGGTTGGCGGCTCGATACAAGTTCCAGTACCTTATAGCTATATGTAACTCTCTCTCTGCGCACCGATATCATGTCGCCAATCTTCACCTCGCGCGAGGGCTTGGCATAGGCATCGTTCACAAGTACGCGGTTGTTGCGTATCGCATCGGCAGCATCGCTACGAGTCTTAAAGACACGCACTGCCCATAGGTATTTATCTAATCGTATATCACTCATAACTATCTCTTTTTCTCTGGTATGCGGCTAACACTTAATATCATACCAAGTGCGATTGACATAAACATCAACGATGAACCTCCGCGCGAGATGAATGGGAGTGTCTGTCCTGTCTCTGGGAGGAAGTTTACCTGCACAAGTATATGAAGCATCGCCTGACAGGTGATAAGGAGACCCAGCCCCGCAGTCATAAATGTTAGAAAGGCTGTAGGACAGCGACGACATATCTCTATTGCGCGGAAGGTAATCCATAGGTATAACAACATCAGCACTATAGCGGCAATAAATCCATACTCCGAGGTAAAGAAGGCGTAGGCGTAGTCGCTCTCAGGGTGTATGACCACAGCGCGTGAGGAGCTATGTCCTGCACCCTCACCGATAAAACCACCATCATGGATGGCTATCATAGCACGCTCCGTGTCCGAAAGTTCATAGACATAGTCTTTCTTGCCATTTGTCGTCCACTCTGTAATCCATGTCGAGAGTCTTCCTCCAGCCGTGCTACCGCGACCTATGCCAACCAACGATAGTAGCGAAAAGCCTATGATGGCGGCTGTGGCGGTAAGTGCGCAGAACTTGAATATCTCCCACTTGCGTACACGACCTATGTATAGCATAATCACAGATACCATTCCCACGATAACTGCCGAGGATATATGCGCTGGGGCGATAACTATGCACGACAGAATTATTGGACCAAGAAGAGGTATGGTATTCTCTCGAATTATGCGTCTCTGTTCTGGTGTGTTGAGCTTCAGGGATGTAGGCAGAAGCTTTATCTTGGTAATAACATCTTGACGCTTCTCCATGCATCGTGCAAGCATAAGTATCGTGAAGATCTTTAGACCCTCCGAGGGTTGGAACTGTATAGGACCTATTGGTAGCCAGCGTGCTGCACCATTGGTTTTTGCACCAATGAAGTATGTGGCTATAGTAAGTATTATAAAGAGCCAGTAGCCTATGCGTGTGGCGTAGCGGTAGAAGTTGTAGTTTATCTTATGAGCTATGAATATAAGAGGCAGCGACATCACCAATACATACATTATCTGTTGGCGTAGGGACTCGGTGGTTGTAAGTCGCGATGTTACATCGTATGCCATCTTTGCCGTGGATGAATATACCACAAGTATAGATATGACGATAAGCACTGCGTAGATTATCCACAGTGTTCTGTCGCCCTCGAATATTCGACTGCCATTGAGCCTATCTGCCCCCTTTATATCTCTGTTATCGCTCATTTGTTACGATATTTGCCTTAACCCACTCCTTGAACTCTCGACCTCGATGCTCATAGTTCTTGAAGAGGTCGAAACTTGCACAAGCAGGAGATAGGAGTACCGTGTCACCTGCTGTTGCGACCTCGCGTGCAGCCTCCATTGCTGCCTCAAAGGTGTTGCAGTCGCGGATTATTGGGACAATACCTGCAAACTCCTGTTTTAGTTTGTTGTTGTCAAGCCCCATGCAGATTAGTGCCTTAACCTTGCGGCGTGCAAACTCCTTAAGCGGAGTGTAGTCGTTGCCCTTATCTGTGCCGCCAGCAATCCAAATTGTAGGGCGAGTCATGCTTTCCAAGGCGTACCATACAGAGTCAACATTTGTAGCCTTAGAGTCGTTTATCCACTCTATATCATTAGCTTTACCTGCAGGCTCAAGACGATGCTCAACAGGTGAGAAGTCGTAGATAGAGCGCTTAATAACCTTCGGATCAACGCCCGCAGATAGGGTGGCGAGAGCTGCTGCCATAGCATTATAGACATTGTGCATACCCTGAATCTGCATTTTGCGGGTATCTATCGTTACAGACTTCTTGCCTACTGTAGCCGTGAAGGTGTGTCCCTCCAAGATTGCATCTCCGTCGCCACTTGCAATGGCGGTGTTAATGGCAAATGGGAGCTGTCGCGCGCGTAGCGACGAGTCCATCTCTGCGAGCATCTGCTGCGTTGTCTGGTCATCTGCCGAGTAGATGAAGTAGTCTGCCGAGCCCTGATTTTGGGTGATACGCATCTTTGAACGGGCGTAGTTCTCCAGTTTATAGTCGTAGCGGTCGAGATGGTCGGGTGTGATGTTCATCAACACACCTATATCTGCCTTAAATTTGTAGCATCCGTCGAGTTGGAAAGAGCTAAGCTCCAAGACATGCCAGAAGTAGCGGTCTGTGGCGATAGAGTAGGCGAAGCTCTCACCAATGTTACCTCCAAGCGACACTTTACGACCTGCATCGACCATAATCTTATATATGAGCGATGTTGTTGTGGTCTTGCCGTTTGAGCCTGTGATACAGATAGTTTTGGCTACGCCCTTGTAGCGCGATGCAAACTCAATCTCCGAGATTATAGGTATGCCCTTCTCGATGATTCGCTGCACGATAGGTGCTGTGTCTGGGATACCTGGGGATTTTACCACCTCGTTGGCATCCAAGATTCGCTCCTCGGTGTGACAACCCTCCTCATACTCCACGCTCCACTCCTCAAGGCGAGACTTAAATCTATCTGCTATCTTACCCTTATCTGATAGGAATACATCAAAGCCCTTCTTTTTTGCAAGTATGGCTGAACCATAGCCAGATATTCCTCCTCCCAAGACTGCTATCTTTCTCTTCATAATTCTATAATTTAATTTGGTACTTGGAGGAGTAGTCAGCTCCTCCAAGTAAGATAGAGATTACTCTCTAATTCGCTTAATCTGCTTAGCGTAGTTGCTCCAACCCATAGCCTTTTTATAGGTCTTAACCATCTTCTGTGGAACATATACAGTTGCCTCCTCAGGGAGTTTGAGATGTTCAACAGTTGGAGGTGTCTCAGGTCTGCAAATCATACCTACCAAGGCGTTACACTCGTAGAATGCACGCTTGCCGATAGACTCAATAGCCTCGCCAAGTGTGATGCTCTGGAGCATTGAGCAGTTAGCAAAGGCATCCTCACCAATGCTTGTTACGCCATTGCCCACGATAATGCTCTGAATAGCAACACAGTTAGAGAAAGCATTCTTCTCAATTGCAGTTACGCTATCAGGAATGGTGATTTCAGCAAGTGCGCGACAGTTCGTGAATGTGCTCTCCGAAACCTTTGTAAGGTTTGCACCAAGTGTTACAGATGCAAGAGAGGTGCAACCCTCGAATGCTGCATTGTTCACATATAGTACGCTATCTGGAAGTGTTACAGATGCGAGAGTGATACAGTCGCGGAATGAACCCTCACCGATACTCTCCAAGCTATCAGGTAAAACGATATTTGTCAAGCTGCCACAGTTCTTGAATACCTCAGGGGCAATCTCCTTGACACCATAAGGGATTGTGTACTCTGTGATGCCTGCAGGGATGAATGCGATAAGACGACCATCGATAACAAGTGAACGACCATCTGCAGAGGCATACTTGCTGTTGAACGAGTGAAGCATGTCACAGTTTACAAATGCACCACCGCTAATCTCGCGTACATTGTCACCAATAGTGATAGTACCAATCTTCGAGCCGTTGAACCAGTCTGGGCTGATGATGTTGCAGTTTACGGTGATGTTACCTGCGTAGTCACGGAATGTGTCGTTTGCAATTGTGTTGATATTCTCGGTAATAACAACCTCTGCCACGCGAGCAAGATCGAACCACTCAACCTTGAAGTTATTGCTGTCGATGATTAGCTTGCCATCGAATTCAGCATATGCACCCAAGGCGTTCTCATTAACGGCAGGGGTGATTGTAAGCTCAGCAATCTGTACAAGGTTGAACCACTTAGAGTTGAAGAAGTTACAGTTTACTGCCAACTTGCCATCGAAGTTAGCAAAGGCATCAGGGATGATGTTTGTAACATTCTCACCAACAGTGATATTTGTAAATGAACAGTCGTCAAACCATGCTGCATCCGGTACATTACAATCGATTGTCAACTTACCAAGGAAGTCGTGGAATACCTCCTCGCCAACGCTACTAACGCTACGACCAATAGTGATCTCGTCAAGAACAGCGCAATCATAGAAGGCGCGGTCACCAATAGTTGTTACATTCTCTGGGATAACAATGTGGTGAAGTGTGCTACACTTCTCGAATGCAGAGCGACCAATGGTGTTAAGGCTGCTTGCAAGAGTGATGCTCTGAAGTTCTGTACAACCGTAGAATACCTCGTCGTCAATAGCTGTTACACCCTCCTGAATTGTGTACTCGGTAATACCCTTTGATGCAAAGATCTTGAGTGTGCCATCCATGATGATTGACTTGCCATCGAATGACGCGAACTTACCACTGAAGTTGCTAAGGTTTGAACAATTGGCAAAAGCATTCTTATGGATAGTCATTACACTCTCAGGAATGGTTATGCTCTGGAGTGCCTTGCAGCCATTGAATACATTCTCACCAATCTCGGTAACGCCCTCAGGGATGGTGTACTCAGTAGCACCACAACCCATGGCGTATGCTGCCAATACACCGTCAACAACCAATGCGCAACCGTCAGCTGAAGCAAAGTTACCGCTGATAGACTTGATGTTGTCGCAACCGTTGAGGATATTCTCGTCGATGCTCTTAAGACCCTTAGAGATTGTTACGCTCTCGAGCTTTGTACAGCCGTTGAGCACCTCGTCCCCCATCTTAATAACGCTATCTGGAATAACGATTGAGAGTAGCGAAGTACAGTTGCGGAATGCGCCATCCTTAATCTCTGTCACGCTATCGGTCATCTCGATGCTCTGTAGTGATGAGCAACCATCAAAGGCGTTCTCACCAATCTTAGAGACGCTATTTGGCACAGAGTACACCGTAACACCGCTATTTACAGCAAATGCCTTGAGCGAACCATTAACAATTACGCTGCAACCATCCGCAGAGACAAATGCACCCTTGAACTCGCGTAGTTTATGGCAACCAGCGAACGCGCCATCCCAGATGTAGTCCACGCTACTTGGAATGGTAATCTCCTCGATGCTGCTACAGTCACGGAATGTACCTGCTTTAATCTCAGATACGCCCTCAGGGATGTTTATACGAAGGAGGTTGTTACAACCTGCAAACGCGTTCTCACCAATAGCTGTTACACTGCTTGGAATGATTGCACCAACAAGATTGTTACAGCCACGGAAGGCGTTGCTACGGATCTCTGTTACACCCTCAGGAATAATAACGCTACGAAGAAGTTTGTAACCATCAAATGTTGAGCGACCGATGCGTGTAACCTCCTCAGGAATGGTGTAGTCTGTGATGCCGCAACCCAAAGCAAATGCTGAGAGTGTGCCATTCACGATAAGAGATACGCCATCTGCTGATGCATACTCACTGTGGAAAGCCTTAAGACCTGTACAACCCTCGAAAGCTCCATCGCGAATATACTCAATACCATTAGGAAGAGTGATGCTCTGAAGTGCTACACAGTTGCGGAATGCTCTACCACCGATGTACTCAATACCTGTAGGAATAGTTACGCTCTGTAGGCTGCTACAACCATCAAAGGCGTTCTCACCGAGCTTGGTAATCTCTTCAGGTAGAATGATTGTCTGTAGTTGCTCACAACCAGCAAAAGCCTTGTAACCGATCTCCTTAACGCTGTTAGGAAGAGTGATGTTTTTGAGGTTCTTGCAATTTGTGAAGTAAATGTAGTTTTCGCCTGAATCTGATCTCTCGGATGAGACAATCTCAATGTCGTGGTCGAAGCGAATGACACCGCTTGCATCCATATAGGTATGCGAAACGATACCTTGCTGGCTTCCTAAGTCGAGTTTCTCTCCATCTACAGTAGAGTACCAAATTTCATTATCGGGGCACTGTGCCAATACCGATAATGTTGTTCCCAAGAGGGCAACAATAAGTAAAAGATAGTGTTTCATAAAATTAAGTATTATAAGTTAATAGATTTATTGCATCTTTAGTGTTGCGAGTGTCATTGCCGCGAGAAGCAACGATATGATGAAGAAACGCATCATAATCTTTGTCTCGAATAACCCCTTCTTTTGGTAGTGATGGTGCAGAGGAGACATAAGAAATATGCGCCTACCTTCGCCATACTTACGCTTCGTGTATTTGAAGTAGCCAACCTGTATCATCACCGATAGAGCCTCCACAAGAAATACTCCACATAGTAGCGGTAGAAGTAGCTCCTTACGGATACACAAAGCAAATACTGCGATTATACCACCAATGGTTAATGAACCTGTGTCACCCATGAATATCTGTGCAGGGAAAGAGTTGTACCATAGGAAGCCTATGAGCGCACCTGCAAAGGCTGCTGCAAAGACAATCAACTCTCCGCTATTGGGGATATACATGATGTTGAGGTAGTCCGAGTAGATGATATGTCCAGATAGGTATGCCAAGATACCCAGCACAAGTACTATAGGTACTGAGACACCCGTCAGTAGTCCATCGATACCATCCGTGAGGTTTGCACCATTTGATACGGCGGTAATGACGAATATGGCGACGATGATATATAGTATCCACGCTAAGTTATCGTTGCCGCCTGTTATCGCCTTATAGTCGAGCATCGTATCCTTTAGAAATGGAATGGATGTTTTCGTGGTCTTTTCAGGCGTGGTGCTCACAACCTGCTTCTCGTTGTAGTCCTTAATAACCTCGCCTGTAGTAACATCCGTGATGGTGTAGTGCTTAGTCTCAAAGGTCTTTTCGTGGATGACAATATCATCCGATAGCCACATTGTTGTACCAACGATAATGCCCAATCCCACCTGACCAACAATCTTGAATCGACCCTTAAGTCCATCCTTGTTGTGGCGAAAGACCTTGATGTAGTCATCCAAACCGCCTATGAAACCGAGCCATAGTGTCGAGATAAGCATTAGCTGTATATATACATTGTGTAGGTCACCAAAGAGGAGTACAGGAACAAACAGAGCAAGGATGATGATGATACCTCCCATTGTTGGTGTTCCCTTCTTCTCCAACTGACCCTGAAGACCAAGATCGCGAATATCCTCACCTATCTGTTGGCGACGCAAGAATCGTATTATGCGTTTGCCAAAGAAGATAGAGATGAGTAGCGATGTTATGATGGCTGCGGCAGAGCGGAATGATATATACTCGCCCACACGCATGCCAGGTAGCGTTGTATTTTCGTTTAGGAATTTAAATATCTCGTAAAACATGGTTGTTAATACTCTATAAGTGTCGTGTTAGTTGTTGTGTCTCTCATCAAATGCTTTGGCAACCTCTTCGCGATCGTCGAAATGGTGCTTATGGGTGCCAATAATCTGATAATCCTCATGTCCCTTACCCGCAACAAGGATTATATCTCCTGCCTTGGCGAGTGTTGAGGCGGTGCGTATAGCCTCACGGCGGTCGGTGATGCGAAGATAGTTTGCCGTGTTACCCACCCCTGCAACCATATCATCGAGTATAGACTCAGGGCTCTCGGTGCGAGGATTATCCGAGGTGAATATCGCCATTGTCGCATACTTGACAGCAACGCTTGCCATCTCTGGGCGTTTGGTGCGATCTCTGTCGCCTCCACATCCGCATACTACATATAGTTTCTGGTTGGCTTGGCGTAGCTCATCTATGGTTGTGAGTACATTCTCAAGCGCATCGGGCGTATGGGCGTAATCGACAATAGCCATGGTGCCATCCTTGGCAGTTATAGTCTCGAAGCGACCACTCACGGGGGTTAGGTTCGAGAGTGTGGTAAGCGCCTCCAAGCTATCAATGCCGAGTAGTGTCGCTGCGGCATAAACAGTTGTAAGATTGTAGGCGTTGAAGCGTCCAGTGAACTTCACCCATAGCTCCTTGCCGTTGATATGTAGGAGCATGCCATTCGGTAGCATCTCAATAATTTTGGCGTTGAAGTCCGCCATCGAGCGCAATGATAGACGGAAGTGCTTAGCTGCGCAATTTTGAAGCATAACCTCACCATTCTTATCGTCAATGTTTACTACAGCCCAGCTATCTTTACCGAGCATATCGAAGAAGGATTTCTTGGCGCGTATATACTCCTTATAGGTGCCATGGTAGTCGAGGTGGTCGTGGGTGAGGTTTGTAAATAGTGCACCCACAAACTTAAGATCCTTGATACGATGCTGTGCTGCGGCGTGTGACGACACCTCCATAAAGCAGTATTCACACCCTGCATCTACCATCTCGCGCATCATTTTGTTTAGGCGTATCGAGTCGGGTGTTGTGTGTGTGGACTCAATACGCTGTTCGCCGATACGGTAGGTAACCGTAGATATGAGTCCCGCTTTGTGACCCATTGCCATGAGCATATCGTAGAGGAGTGTGGCTGTAGTGGTCTTGCCATTTGTGCCAGTGACACCCACAAGGCGTAGCTCCTCTGAGGGGTAGTCGTAGAATGCTGCTGCCATAGCTGCCATGGCGATGTTACTATCCTCAACCAGAACATATGCTACATCCTCTTTACGGTTCCGTGGTAGTCTCTGGCATACGATAGCCCTTGCGCCTTGCTCTATTGCCGATTCTATGTAGTTGTGTCCATCGTTTGCTCCTCCCACCACAGCAAAGAAGCATGAATTATCCCCCACACGGCGTGAGTCATACTCCAGCCCTGTGATTTCAGGATTGTAGCGATTATCTATCTCTATAACTCGAACATTGTCGAGAAGTTCGTTAAGTCGTTTCATTATCTTATCCCTTTATAGTCGTTATCGACCTAAGTTAAGGTGTATGGTTTGATCTTTGTTTGTTATCTCTCTACCTGCAGGTATGCTTTGGCTCTTAACCTTACCACTACCTGAGTGTGTCACTCTCAATCCACTGCGCTCCAACAAGTATATTGCATCCGAAAGACCCATGCCTATGACCTTTGGTACTTTACCCTCGGTGACCTCTATATCTTCGATCTCTCTCTTAGGAGCTTGGGGTGTAAACTCTTCGGCAGGTCGCTCAAGGATGTAGTGCAGCGATGGGTCATTGGTGTATATATACTCCATAATATCTGCAGCTACAGGTCCCGCCAAGTCTATTCCATAGTATCGTAGGCTCTCTGCCGTGCGCTGCTTGCAGACTCCAACAAGGATGGTGTAGCGAGGTTGCTCCGAAGGCATTGTGCAGATAATCGAGCCGTAGTAGTAGTTGTCCTGAGGTCCATTTATGCCATTCTCCATCTGGATTCTATCAATGCGACTATCGCTGATGAAGGTGCTCCACATCTGTGCTGTGCCAGTCTTGCATCCGAATGGTATGGCTAAATCGCGGAAGTGATAGCTCGAGCGTCGTGCAGATGCAGCAAGACAGCTGTCGAGTTGAACAAGTGTACTCTTCGAACACATCTTATCTATGAGTGTTACCACAGGCATGCGCTCCACCACCTCTCCATTGCGCTCTATGCGGTCAACAAGGCGTGGCGCTACCATGCGACCTTCGTTTGCAACACCGTTGTAGAGTGTTATCATGTGGATGGGTGGTACATCCAGCTCATAGCCATAGGCTAAGCGAGGTAGGCGTGTTGAGGTACTACCCTGAGTATTCCACTTGGGGTCTGTGGCTGTGATGAGTCTGCCGCGCTCCTCGCCATACTCCTCCATGCCCACATAGTCATTAAAGCGTAATTTGGCAAGATAGTCGGTGTACTCCTTGGGATTATCCTTAAACCTCTCGTATATAGCCTTAGCAAAGTAAACATTCGAGGAGTGGGCGAAGGCCTCTTTAAGCGTTACATATCCGTCGCTCTCCTTTCCTGCCACATCGTGAGAATCTTCGATATTAGTGTTTCCAACCTTTACCTTATGTCCTGGGCGTGAGTGTTCGGTGTTAACCTTAGTGTCGAGTGTGTAGCCTCCAATTTCAAGAAGTGCCATTGTTGTGGCAAGCTTCATTGTTGAGCCTGGGCTAATAGCGGTCTTTAGGGCGTGGTTGTTCACACGCTCGCTATATGTTGTGCCTCGCTCCTTTGCCGAACCGAGGCTAACCATCGAGAGGATGTTACCCGTCTTAACTTCCATGACTATTGCAACACCGAAGGAGGCTTGTTCGCGGCGTAGCATGCTGTCGAGTCTCTCATGAGCTATGCGCTGAATGCCAGCATCAATAGTTGTGATGACATTAGCTCCATCCTGCACGGGGATGTTATCTTTATCGTGAGTATGTGCCCAGAAACCATGTGCTATCCACTGCTCCTTGATTTGACCGTTCTTGCCTGTGAGGAGTTCGTTGTATTGTAGTTCAAGTCCTGAGCCAGGAATCTTTCTATCCTTCACCACAATCGTGTCGTAGCGACCTATAGTCTGGCGTGCTACATCTCCAAAAGGGTATATGCGTTTATTGTCGGGCGTAGCTGCATAGACACGACCCATATTGCCATTGAATATTGGGAACGAGCGCTTCATCATAAGCCACTCCTCTATGGTGATGGTGCGTGGCATAATCTTATATGCGCGGCGTTTCTTGCCATTGCGTATGCGCTCATTGATAAGAGTCTGGCGATAATCGCTTTCGGAGATATATTTGTAGCCATGTTCGCGAGCATCCTCCTCGTTGAAGTGGGCGGCAAGAAGCTTGGCGAGCGTCTTTGCATTGTCGATATAGGCGAGTGAGTCTGCCTCGACCATTCCCTGAGAGCCAAAATCAAGGATGACACTATATCTTAAGCTCGATATGGCCAAAGGCTCCCCATCGCGTGAGAAGATAGTGCCACGACGCGCTTTGACATCTCTGATGCGATATACACCATCCTCCAGCACCTTGGCATTGTGAATAACCGAGGGGCTGAAGAGAATAATCCATATAAGGCGCACCGCCACAGCGAGGGCAAAGACAAAGAGAATGCCGTAGAGCGACTTAACGCGCGATATGATATCGCGCTTGGTAGCTCTCGAACGCTGCTTGCCGTTGCTGTCGGAGGTATGTTTAATCTGTTCGCTCATTATCTCTCAATTATTCTGCTATCCTTCGATAGATCTATGAGTTCTATGCCGTGTGCTTTGAGTCGGTTTGTTATATCTCGCTTTGATGATAAATCGTATCGTTGCTCCTCCTTAAGTATTGCACGCTCCTGAAGCACCGAGGCGTAGTCCTCTCTTTGGCGATACTCTCTATCTGCATTCAATGACATGAAGGTTAGAAAGATACTGAAGAAGCACATGAAGGCTATAGCGATGAAGTAGCGGTGGTAGGGTAGTGAGCCCTCGGTGAGTATCTTGCCTGTGGTGATTATAAGCCATGGCATGTTACTCTCTTTGCCCTCCTCATCACTGCCCTCCTCGTCATTGCCCTCTTCGTCATTCTCATCATGCTCCTCGTTCAACTCACCGTGTGCATGGCGGTTGTCCTCCTCAGCAAGGATTACAACCTCTCTGCGTACTCTTTCTCTATCCTCGATGTTGTGCATCCTTGTTATTCTGCTATACGCTCTGCAACGCGCAACTTGGCGCTGCGTGAGCGTGGGTTAATCTCTATCTCCTCGTTTGTTGGCACTATAGCCTTGCGTGTGATAACCTTGAAAGGTGTTGTGCTACGACCAAAAAAGTCCTTCTCAATGACGCCCTCAGTGTTGCCGCTGCGCATGAAATTCTTGACGATGCGATCCTCCAATGAGTGGTACGACATCACCACTAAGCGACCTCCTGGTTTGAGGAGTTTGAGGCTCTGCTCCAAGGCCATTTTTAGGGCCTCCATCTCGCCGTTCAGCTCGATGCGTAACGCTTGAAAGAGCTTGGTTAAGAACTTAGCCTCGTCCTTGGGAGGTGTGCATGGCTTTACAGCCTCAACAAGCTCTGCGGTGGTGGTTATTGGCTTCTCGTTGCGAGCGCGCTCTATGCAATTTGCAATCTTCCATGTGGTATCCAACTCACCATACTCCGAGAAAATATTGGCTAAGGCATCATTTGTGTATGTGTTAACAATGTCGGCAGCTGTGCGACCCTCGCGTGTGTTCATGCGCATGTCGAGCGGCGCATCGCCACGGAACGAGAAACCGCGGTGTTTAGCATCGAAGTGGTGTGATGAGACGCCCAAGTCCGCAAGGATGCCGTCAACCTGCTCTACGCCTTTGAGGCGCAAGGCTCCACGCACAAAACGAAAGTTCGAGGCTACGAAGGTGTGACGCTCATCCTGTGGTGCATTTGCCTCGGCATCGGGGTCTTGGTCCAAGGAGTAGAGGTGTCCACCCTCGCCGAGGTTGGCAAGAATTTCGCGGGTGTGACCACCACCACCCATGGTAAGATCAACATAGATGCCATTAGGTTCTATGGCGAGTGCTTCGATGCACTGCTCCAGCATTACAGGGATATGGTATGTGTTAATACTCATTTGGGTCTGTTTTTACTTAAGTAAAAAATAACGCGACTAAGTTACGAAATTTTCTTCAAAAATAATATAGTCTAAAGCGAAAAAAAGATGAAACTTATTTCAACTAAAGATAATGAACTTGCGGAGGAGTTGCGACATGCATTCTACTTGGGTCGCGCAACTCATTGGGATGCTGATATATACTCGGTTGATGGGCTTGTATCGCCAAACCTTATGGGGGAGATATGTCGAGCTCGTAAACTCTCCTACGCTGTTATTGGTGTTAGACTTGACGATGGGGCGGGTAGTGAGGATGATTTGAACGGTACATATAAGCAGATTGTGGTGTGGGATCGTGCAAGGGGTGCAGTTGTGGGAGGATATCGCTATGCTGTGGGTGGCAAAGTCGCGGCAGAACACCTTTCGCTAAGTCGCTATTTTGAGTTATCCGAGCAATTTAAGAGCGACTATTTACCTCGAGGAGTTGAACTCGGTAGATCATTTGTATCACCAGAGTATCAATGTGGTACACAGCGATCGACTATATTTGCTTTGGATGCATTGTGGGAGGGTGTTGCTAAGATAGTGAAATTGACCAATGCGGAGTATCTTTTTGGAAGAGTGACGCTATACGAGGAGTTGGGTGTGCGAGCACGAAACATTCTGGTGGGTTATATGCAGCATATTGCCCCTTCTGATAGTGTTCTCATGAAGGCGAAAGAGCCGTTGCGTGTTGGTATTAGTCGTCGTAGATTTAGCAAGATATTTAATGCTGATACGCCTGAGGAAAATTATAAAATACTACTCTCAAAGATGCGTTCTATGCATCGTCGTATTCCGCCAATTATCTCCTCCTATCTGCGTCTTTCGCCTTCGTTAAGGCTCTTTGGTAGCTATCGTAACAGAGAGCTTGGTGGGGTTGTTGAAAGCGCTATAATGTTAACTATATCAGATTTTTATGATGAGGTTAAGAGTCGATATAGATTGTGAAATGGATAAAAAAGAGGCGGTCAATATATTTCGACCGCCTCAATGTGTGTTGTGTTTTTTTCAGTGATTTAGTAGTTCTCAATCACTGCCTCAAGATACTGCTTCCAGATAAGAGCTGCACCACCCAAAATAGCCACATTCTTATCCTGAATACCACTCATAAGGAGCTTAACCTTATTCTTGAATACCATAAGCTGATTCTCCTCCATATACTTCTGTGTAGGGCGCATGATGTAGTCGCCAGCGTTTGCCAATCCGCCGAAGAGGATGATGGCCTCAGGAGATGTTGTAGCTGTGAGGTCAGCAAGTGCCAAGCCAAGGTATTTACCTGTGCGCTCGAAGGCCTCCAAAGCGATAGGGTCGTTCTTGTCTGCAGCATCCGAGAGCATCTTAGCCTCGAACTTGTCGTAAGGGATAGAGCGAAGTTCGCTATCGCAAGTCATGGTTGCCATAAGCTCAAAAGCGGTACGCTTGATACCTGTGGCAGATACATAAGCCTCCAAGCAACCCTTTCTGCCACAACCGCACTGACGACCTGTTTCGCGTGACTCGGCAGCGATATGACCATACTCGCCCGCAAAGCCATCGTGACCATAAACCATCTCGCCGTTGCATACGATGCCCGAACCAAGACCTGTGCCGAGGGTAATCATTGCAAAGTCCTTCATGCCGCGTGCATTACCAAATACCATCTCGCCGATAGCGGCTGCATTTGCGTCGTTGGTAATCATAACCTTAACACCTGTGAAGAATTTGCCGAGATCCTCAACGAACTTGAAGATACGCAAAGTGTTAGGGCGTGGGTCGTTAGGATTCTCGAACTTCCAGAGGTTTGCTGGGGTCTCGATAACGCCTGTGTGGATATTTGCATTTGGAGCGCCTACGCCAATACCGATAAGGTCGCACTCAGGCTGCGAGGCGATCAGCTCCTTCATGGCTGTTGCCAAGGCCTCAACATAAGGCTTGTAGTCGTCGTAGTAGCGATATTTATCTGTCGAAATCTTGCCCTCGGCAACAACATTACCATCTTCATCAACAAGACCGAAAGCTGTATTGGTACCGCCAATATCGATACCCATTGCATATTTTTTCGTCATAGTTCAATAATAATTTGTGTAAATAATTGGTCAAAGTTATCAAAATAATTTTAATAATTCCAAAAATAATCGTAAATTTGAGCCATATTTTTAATAAGGTTGGAATTATGGCTTATACAAACAACGAAATATTGGAAATCTTTGAGACCTCCCTAGCTCAGCTTCGTGTGCCTGAGGAGCCAGAGTTGCTCTATATGCCTATTATCTACTCCATGTCGGGAGGTGGTAAGCGTCTGCGTCCTGTGTTGTTGTTGCTCACCGCAGAGGCGTTTGGTGGTAGTGTTGAGGAGGCTATGCCTGCGGCAATGGCGGTAGAGATCTTCCATAACTTTACACTCCTGCATGATGATATTATGGATAACGCTGATGTGCGCCGTGGCAAACCATCAGTATATGCTAAGTGGGGTGGTAATGTGGCGTTGCTCTCAGGTGATGCTATGCTCATAACAGCTTATAAGCATCTTGCGCGAATATCTCCTGTGGTGTTGCCTAAGGTGATGAACATCTTTACGGATATGGCATTGGAGGTGTGCGAGGGTCAGCAGTATGATATGGACTTCGAGAATATCGTTACGGTGTCGGTAGAGGAGTACATGCAGATGATTGAGCGTAAAACCTCTGCGCTTCTATCTGGCTCAGCAATGATAGGTGCTACCTTGGCTGGTGCTTCGGATGAGGATATAAAGAAGATATATCGCTTTGCTACGGAGTTGGGTCTCGCCTTCCAGCTTCAGGACGATGTCCTTGATAGCTATGGCGATACGGCGCTTGGTAAGAAGATAGGTGGCGATATCCTTGAGGGTAAGAAGACCTTCCTTATGGTGCAGGCGCTGAGTCGTGCTTCGGAGGCTGAGCGTAAGGTATTGTGTGGTACGCATCTTCGTAAGGATATCTCTGATATTGAGAAGATCTCTACAATTAAGGCGTTGTATGATAAGCTCGATGTAAGGCGTATTGCCGAGCAACAGATTGAGCTGCGCTTCGAACGCGCGCTGGCAGTTCTTGATACCCTTTCAATAGCTGGTCAGCAAACAGCTACATTGGTAGAGTTCGCTCGTAATTTGATGGGTCGTAAAAAGTAGGATGATGATTAGAAGAAAAGATATAGAGATAATGGCCCCTGTGGGGTCGTACGAGTCGCTTAATGCCGCTATTGCTGCGGGTGCAGACTCTGTATATTTTGGTGTTGAGCAGCTCAATATGCGTGCTGCGTCATCGGTGAACTTCACACTCGATGACCTTGCAGAGATTGTGCGTATCGCGCATGAGGCGGGTGTTAAGACCTACCTTACCGTAAATATTGTTATCTACGATGATGAGATGGAGGTTATGCGTCGCATCATCGATAGAGCTAAGGCTGAGGGTATTGATGCTATCATTGCCACTGACCTTGCGGCTATTCTATATGCCCGCGAGGTGGGCATCGAGGTGCATATCTCCACTCAGAGCAATATATCGAACATCACAGCCGTTAAGTTCTTTGCACAGTGGGCAGATGTTGTGGTGTTGGCGCGTGAGTTGTCTTTGGAGCAGATTGCAGCTATCTCAAAGCAGATCGAGGAACAGAAGATTTGTGGACCTGCGGGTGAACTTGTTAAGATTGAGATGTTCGCACATGGTGCTATGTGTATGTCGATGTCGGGTAAGTGTTACCTCTCGGAGCATGAGTCTCACCACTCGGCTAATCGTGGCGCTTGTCGTCAGATATGTCGCAGAAAGTACACAATTACGGATAAGGACTCGGGTCAGCAACTCGATATCGACGGACAGTATGTCCTCTCGCCAAAGGATTTGTGTACCATTGACTTCCTTGATACCTTCATTGAGGCGGGTGTGCGTGTACTAAAGATTGAGGGTCGTGCTCGCGGTGGTGAGTATGTTAAGCGCGTTGTGGAGAGCTACGATGCCGCTCTTAAGCTCTTGGAGGTAGGAGAGTTTAACGAGGAGAGTGTTGCGCCGTTGAAAGAGAAGCTACGCACCGTCTTTAATCGTGACTTCTGGGGTGGCTACTATGCCGCTAAGACCATGGTGGAGCATAGCCAGCATTACGGCTCATCTGCAACCTTGAAGAAGGTCTATATGGGTAAGGTTACCAACTACTTCAAGCGTATTGGTGTTGCTGAGGTCTTGGTCGAGGCGTGCGAAGTTGAGGAGGGCGATGCACTACTCTTTATGGGCGAGAAGACGGGTGTCGTGGAGCAGAAGGCTGATGGCATTATGGTTAAGGAGCTGCCGACAAGTAGTGCAAAGCAGGGTGACTATATGTCGCTAAAGACAATCTCTGAAGTAAGGCGCGGAGATAAGGTTTACAAAGAGGTTGCAAGATAATTTGTTGTGATAAGGGCGCATCTGCGGCATCGAGCTTGTCCGCTAAATGCTCACATACGCTTCAGTATGCTCCGCTTTATCGGACTGCGACTCGCTACCACATCTGCAACCCTTCTGACAACAAATTGCGGTTGGTAAAGAGGTGGTGCAGTAAATAGGGTAGAGTATCTGTGGCGTCTGGCTTCTTTAACAAATGTTTGTTCCTATATAACAGTTTGGATATTAACAACTTAAAACTATATAACAATGTTCAGTAAAGAGACTTATATTGGTCGTCGTGCCGAGTTGGCACGCCGCGTTGGTAAGGGTTTGATTCTTCTTCCAGGTAACCCTGAGGTACCTAATAACTACCCTAACAACACATACTATTTCCGCCAGGATTCAACATTCCGCTACTACTTCGGTTTGGATGTTCCATCGTTGATTGGTCTTATTGATGCTGAGTCTGGCGAGGCTATGCTCTTTGGTGATGACTTCACTGTGGAGGATATCATCTGGACAGGTCCTATGCCTACAATCGCTGAGCAGGGTGCAGAGGTAGGTGTTGAGAAGGCGTTCCCATTGAACGATATTCGTGCGGTGTTGCGTAAGGCTATCGAGCAGAACCGCCCTGTACACTATCTCCCTCCATATCGTGCTGAGTTGAAGATCTCTATGGCCGATATGCTTGGTATTCGTCTTGATATGCTTCATGAGCGCAAATCGTTGGATTTGATGTTTGCTGTTGCGGAGATGCGCGAGAAGAAGTCGGCAGAGGAGATCGAGGCGTTGGAGCGCGCATTTAAGATTGGCTACCAGATGCACATCACAGCTATGCGTATGTGTCGTCCAGGCGTTGTGGAGCGAGAGATTGCTGGTCGTTTGGAGGGTATCGCTAAGTCTGTAGGTCAGGGTGTGTCGTTCCCAACTATCGTAACACAGCATGGCGAGATTTTGCATAACCACAACCACGATGGCGTATTGGAGTCAGGTCGTTTGTTGTTGGTTGATGGTGGTGGTGAGTCTGTTGAGGGTTACTGCTCAGACCACACTCGTACATATCCTGTAAATGGTAAGTTTACAGATGTTCAGAAGGAGATCTACAACATCGTTCTTCGCGCACATGGCGAGGTTAAGGATATGATTAAGCCAGGTACTATGTACCCAGAGATTCACCGTGCCTCATACCTATCATTAGCTGAGGGCTTGAAGGGCATAGGTCTTATCAAGTCAACTGCTGAGGATGCTGTTGATGCAGGTGCTATGTATATGTTCATGCCTCACGGTCTTGGTCATGGTATGGGTATGGATGTTCACGACTTGGAGAATATCGGTGAGCGCTCGTTCGACTTCTCGACTGTTGCTGACCGTGCTGCTAAGTCTGCAACTTGTATCCACCGTGGCTCATGGCGCGTAGAGCCAGGTACTGTAATGTCTGATGAGCCAGGTATCTACTTCATCCCTGCACTTATCGACAAGTGCCGTGCTGAGGGTAAGTTTAACGGTATTGTTGACTTCGATAAGTTGGATTCATTCCGTAACTTCGGTGGTATCCGTATCGAGGACGATGTTCTTGTAACTGAGACAGGTAGCCGCTTTATTGGTGATAAGCTTCTTCCATTGACTGTTGAGGAGTTGGAGGCTGTAATCGGCAAGGAGTAGTTTCTCGGCTAAAAGAGGTATCTTTCGTTGGGCGACTTTTGTAATGTATTGAGATTATCAATATTGTGTTTGATAATATCTATTTGATATATTAGAAAAGTTGCCCTATTTTTGCATCATAAAATAATGATGTGCCGTTTTGGATAACGGGAGTGATAAATATAAAAAAATGGTGAGAAGATGAAGACTGATATTGAAATTGCTCGTGAGACGAAGCTTGAGAATATTCGTGATATTGCTGCACGCGTTGGATTTCCAGATGATGAGGTGTTTAATTATGGTAAGTACATTGCAAAAGTTCCATATAAGCTAATTGATGATAATAAGGTTAAGAAGAACCACCTTATTCTTGTAACTGCAATCACTGCAACAAAGGCGGGTGTGGGTAAGACCACAGTGAGTATTGGCCTTGGTATGGGTCTTAACCATATTGGTAAGAATGCCATCATCGCATTGCGTGAGCCTTCGCTTGGTCCATGCTTTGGTATGAAGGGTGGTGCTACGGGTGGTGGCTATGCTCAGGTGTTGCCATCGGAGGATATCAACCTTCACTTTACGGGTGACTTCCACGCTGTAACCTCGGCAAATAACCTTATTGCGGCGTTGCTGGATAACTACCTATACCACAACCGCTCACAGCAGGTTGGTTTGAAGAAGGTTATGTGGCGTAGAGTGCTTGATATGAACGACCGTTCGTTGCGTAACATCGTGTCGGGTCTTGGTGGCTCGGCAAATGGCATACCAACTGAGACAGGCTTCGATATTACCCCAGCATCGGAGATTATGGCTATCTTGTGCCTTGCACGCAGCGTTGAGGATTTGTATGTGCGTATTGGTCGTATCGTGCTTGGTGTGCGCTACGACGACACTCCACTTACGGTTAACGACCTTGGTGTTACAGGTGCTGTGGTGGCGTTGTTGAAAGATGCTATCAACCCTAACCTTGTGCAGACTACAGAGCATAACCCTGTAATTATCCACGGAGGTCCTTTTGCAAATATTGCTCATGGCTGCAACTCGGTCATTGCAACCAAGATGGCGATGTCACATGCAGAGTACACCGTTACTGAGGCAGGTTTTGGTGCCGACCTTGGTGCTGAGAAGTTCCTTGATATCAAGTGCCGTCAGGCGGATCTCAAGCCAGACCTAACGGTATTGGTTGCATCAACCCTTGCACTTAAGATGCATGGTGGTGTGCCTGAGAACGAGATTAAGCTTCCAAATATGGAGGGTCTAAAGCATGGTTTTGCTAACCTCGACCGCCATGTGGCAAATTTGAAGAAGTTTGGTCAGACCGTATTGGTGTGCTTCAACCGCTTTGCGAGCGATACCGACGAGGAGATTGCTATGGTTATGGAGCACTGCGAGGCGTTGGGTGTACGCTGTGTAATCAACAACGCATACGCTGAGGGTGGTGCTGGTGCTGCAGACCTTGCGCGCGCCGCTGTTGAGCTTATCGAGAACGAGCCATCTAAGCCTATCAACTATGCCTATGACCTTGAGGACTCTATCAAAGAGAAGATTACTAAGGTGGCGAAGAATATCTATGGTGCAGGAAGTGTGGTCTTTGGTCCTAAGGCTCAGAAGGAGATAGCTCTTCTTGAGAAGTGGGGTATGGGCAACTTGCCTGTATGTATCGCCAAGACACAGTTCTCTTTCAGTGCTGATGCCAAGCGTTACGGCTCTGTTGAGGGCTTTGAGATAAACATCAAGGATATAGAGCTAAATGCAGGTAGTGGTTTTATCGTGGCTCTTGCAGGTGATATCATGCGTATGCCAGGACTTAGCAAGACACCTCAGGCGGGTAATATACATCTTGCGGAGGATGGAAATGTTGAGGGCATTGTATAATATTAAGGGGTCAATTTGACCCCTTAATATTATACAATTAGTAATTAGTAAAGAGTAATTAGTAATTGCTTGATTATTAATTTTTTACTAATTGCTAATTTCTAATTACTAATTTTTAATGTATGACGGTTTTTCTTTTTCCTACCGAAATGGAGGCGGAGCTATTCGTGGAGCTTTGTCCTGATGCTGATGTCGTTATATCGGGTGTCGGTATTGCGGCTACGGCAGCGACTCTCTCTAAGTTGTATGCTGAGAAGCGCATAGACAATGAGAGTGTTGTTATATTGGCTGGTCTTGCGGGGTCGTATATCGGAGGTTTGGAGAAGGGTGATGTCGTTGAGGTGGTAGAGGAGCAGTGTGCGGAGCTTCCTGAGCGTTTCCAACGAAGATACAGCGTTGAGCCATATACAAATCTTTGCAGGGTTCGTTCAAATAGTGTGCATGGCAAGGGTGCGGAGTCGAGTGGTGCTGAGGTGGAGAATATGGAGGGTGCTGCGCTCTTTGCCTTGGCTGAGGTGCTCGGTTTCCGAGCTGTGGAGATTAGGGCAATATCGAACTATGTAGGTGAGGAGTTTTCGCATTGGATGGTCTATGATGCGCTAAATGCATTGGCTGATGAGTTAGTAAATTACTATGAATAGAGGAGTTATACGATTGGCAATATCGCCATGTCCGAATGATACCTTTATGTTCGATGCCATAGTTAATAAGCGCATCGACCTTGAGGGTTTTGAGTTTGAGGTGTCATACCTCGATATAGAGCAACTTAATGCTGCGGCATTGGAGCGTAAGTACGATATTACAAAGTGCAGTACAGCGCTCCTACCTGCTATATATGAACGATATGCGTTGCTCGATAGTGGCTCTGCGTTGGGACGAGGCAATGGTCCTCTGCTTGTAAGGCGTAAGGGGGATAAAACACCGCTAAAACATATCGCTGTGCCAGGTGAGCATACCACGGCAAATGCCTTGGTTAGAAGTCTATTCCCAGATATTGAGCATCGCACGCCACGCCTCTTTTCGGATATTGCTGCGTGCGTGGAGTGTGGTGAGTATGATGGAGGCGTGCTTATCCATGAGGGTAGGTTTGTTTATCAACGCTCTAACCTTGAACTTGTTGCCGACCTCGGTATAGAGTGGGAGCAGCGTACAGGTCTGCCTCTTCCTTTAGGCTCTATTGTTGCGGCGCGTGATTTGGGCGAACAGGTCATAGCAGACTTCGAGGTGTTGCTACGCCGCAGTGTGGAGTATGCCTTTAAAAATCCTGCTGTGTCGCGCGACTATATCAAGCAACACGCCCAAGAGCTTGACGATGGAGTCATAGATAGCCATATAGCGCTCTTTGTAAATGACTTCTCGTTGTCGTTGTCCCAGGAGGGGCGTCTTGCAATATCTCGACTAACAGGTGTGAATAATCTTTGATTATTCCACCTTTTTTCTTACCTTTGCGCGATTTTTTAATTATTTGAAGATGGACTATCTATTGTTAGTTGTTGCACTTGGACTTATTGTCGGAGGTGCTATGTTGCTTACAGATGGCTCTGTGGCGTTGGCTCGCAGGTTGCATATCCCTGAGTTTGTTGTGGGTCTTACGGTTGTAGCTGTTGGTACATCCATGCCAGAGATGGCTGTGAGTATGATATCTACGGTGGAGGGCTATGGCGATATGGCTATAGGTAATGTTGTGGGATCGAATATTGCAAATGCGCTCCTTATCTTGGGTGTATGCTCGATATTTGCGCCTGTGGCATTTACTAAGAGCAATATCCGCAGAGATATACCACTCAACATCGCTGTATCAATCGCCTTGTTGGTTGTTGCCTACACCTCAGGTGCTATACGCAGAGTTGAGGGTATCATCCTTTTAGTGGGATATGTTGCGATGATATTGTACTCTGTGCGTGAGGAGCGTAAGGCAATGTCCTCGGATGAGCAGCCTGCTCAGAATATGTCAATGTTGCGCGTGGTGCTGCTTATCGTTGCTGGTTTGGCAGGTCTTATCTATGGCGGTGATATCTTTGTGGAGTCGGCAACCAATATCGCTAAGGCGTGGGGCGTGTCTGAGGCTGTGATTGCCATTACATTGGTGGCTGTGGGTACTTCGCTCCCGGAGTTGGCAGCAAGCTTAGCCTCTATATTCAAGGGGAGCCCATCGTTGGCATTGGGTAATGTTATAGGTTCGAATATAGCAAACATTCTCCTTATCCTTGGTGCTTGCTCATCGGTAGCACCGCTAAAGATGGCAGGTGTGGGAATGGTGGATATTTGTGTTGTAGTGGCAACATCTGTGTTGTTACTCCTCTCGGCACTATTTATTGGTAATAAGAAGATTACACGCTTTGAGGGCGTTGTATTCTTGGCTGTCTATGCAGCTTATATCTATACACTACTATAGACACATTCATAATACTCTGATATGATACATATCTTTTCATCATACAACCCATATATGGACTATGGTATGGGTATCTCCTATTCGGCAGCTATTGTGCTTATGGTCATCGTGGCTATTGTAGGTATGGTTGTTCAGGCGCGCCTGAGGAGTGTTATGGCTAAGTACTCTGCCGTTACGGCGCCAGCAGGTTTGAGTGGCAAGGAGATAGCCGAGAAGATGCTCCATGACCATGGTATCTATAATGTGCAGGTTACACATGTCAGAGGACACTTAACAGACCACTTCAACCCTGTGACCATGACCGTAAACCTCAGCGATGATGTCTATTTTTCGCACTCGGTAGCGGCAGCAGCTGTGGCGGCACATGAGTGTGGTCATGCTGTGCAGCATGCTACAGGATATGCTCCTGTGCGTCTGCGCTCACAGCTCGTACCTTGGGTAAACCTCTCGTCAAGCATCGCCACATGGGTCATAGTGCTTGGTATTGCACTGATGTCGGCAACAGGTAGTGCTCTGCTTTGCTGGGTGGGTATTGCTCTTGTTGCTATGTCGGCACTCTTTGCTATTGTCACCCTACCGGTTGAGTATAACGCCTCGGAGCGTGCTGTAGCGTGGTTGCAGAGCAGCGGTATGATGCAGGGCGCTGAGCTTAATAGTGCGCGTGAGGCACTTAGCTGGGCGGCACGCACCTATCTTGTTGCGGCGCTTAGTGCTATTGCAACACTCCTCTATTATGTGTCACTTATAATGCGTAGAAAGTAGATGGAGCATAGGGATATATCATCGCGTGCGGGGTGGTTTACGCTCTGTGTAGTGTTGGGTGTTATGGCGCTCGGCATTATACCTCCATTTAAGATATATGGCATGCTCACCGAAAGGGTAGATATACTCTCGGAGCTTCGCCCCGAAGCCGTTGCGTCTGAGGAGACTATGGAGTATGTCGCCGATATTGAACGCTTGGAGCAGGAGCTTGCAATGATGGTAGTGGATAGTGTAGCTCTTGTCGATACACTCCCTGAGCCTCCAACGACTCGCTATGAGTGGATTATGGAGCAGGCATCAAAGAGGGAGTACCGCGCACTTCGTAGTGATGATTTTAGGATTGACACCGCAAACAGGGTTATAGCTATCGAGAAGTTCGATACTTTGGAGTGTGGAAAGTTCGACCGCTTTATTAAGAAACTTGCTGATGGCAAGGATGTGCGTATAGCTTTTATGGGTGACTCGTTTATCGAGGGCGATATTCTAACCTCGGACTTTAGAGCCATCATGCAGGAGCAGTTTGGCGGCCGAGGCGTGGGCTTTGTGGCGTGTGATATACCTTTTGGCACGGTGCGTAAGAGCGTTAAGCGTAGCTCTACGGGTTGGACGGCTTATAGTGTGATGAAGCCTAAGAGCCTGCCAGAACGAGTCAAGGATAAGTTCTTCGTGTCGGGCTATTTGGCTGAGGGTAGGAGTGGTGCAACAACGCGCTGGAGTAGTACAGATATATTCCCAACTCTCGACTCATGTTCTCGTGCAAGGGTGCTTGTATATAGCCGCGATAGTAGTCGTGTGGTTGTTGAGGTTAACGACTCGTTGCATCAGTCGTTCGATATCGAGGGTGCAGATATGTTGCGCGAGCTATATGTAGAGGTCCCTATCTCGTCGTTGCGCCTGAGGGTTGATAGTGGTAATGTACTATGCTATGGCGCTTCGTTGGAGGGCGATGGCGGTGTTGTGGTGGACAACTTCTCGGTGCGTAGTAACAATGGTCACGCTATCTTTGGCACAAGTGCAAAGATTAACCGTCAGGCGGATGATATGCTCCACTACGATCTTGTGGTGTTGCAGTATGGACTGAATATCATGCAGAAGGGTCAGCGTGGCTACTCGCGTTACCGTGATCAGCTCCGCGATATGATTGCATACGCCGAGCGATGCTTCCCCGAGGCGGCTATTGTGGTTATGGGTGTTAGTGACCGTTGGGTTAAGAATGAGGAGAGTACGAAATATGAGCCTATAGGTTCTGTGGATGCTCTCAGCTCCTACCAGCGTGCTGCGGCAGATAGTACGAATGTAGCCTTTTGGGCTACCGCCAAGGCTATGGAGAAGTTGGGCGGCATGCCTAAGTTTGTGGCTAATGGCTGGGCAGCTAAGGATTATACTCATATCAACTTCTACGGCGGTAAGCGTATTGCTGAGGAGCTTGCCGAGGCTATCATTAGTGAGGTATATGCGCTCGTTGTGGAGCGTGAGGCTGAGGCTCAGCGCCTTGAGCAACTCGAAAGAGAACGCCGTGAGGCTATGGAGCGACAGATACAGGCGCAGATCGAGTCGGTATTGCCTATTATCGAGGGTGTGCAACTTACTATAACGGAGTAGCGATGAACCAGCTATTGATATTAGCGGAGGATGTATGGCAACGCCTACTTGGGATGTTGGTCTATGATAGTGCGTCACCCCTGACACTAACCACAGGCTTCTTTCTCTTTGCCTTTCTGGTATTCTGTGGCGGGTATATGGTGGTGCGTCATAGAGCGCATCTTCGCACTTGGTATGTAGTCCTCTTCTCGCTCTACTTCTACTATAAACTATCGGGACTCTATGTTCTTCTGCTGCTTGGTGTCGCTCTTAGTGACTATCTTATAGGTCGCCGTGTGGCTAAGAGGCGCGAGGCGGGTGGCAGCACAAAGTGGTGGGTGGCGCTGAGCGTTACGATAAATATCGCTATTCTCACCTACTTCAAGGCTACAAACTTCTTTGTTGACTGCATAAACAACCTCTATGGTGTGGGTACGCTCGACTGGCAGAGTGTGGTAGTGCCTGCGGGTGTGTCGTTCTTCGTTTTTCAGTCTATAGCCTATGTTGTAGATATTGCGCGTGGCACTATAACGCCACTAAAGCGCTTTGTTGACTACATCTTTTTGTTGTCCTTCTTCCCTAAGATGTTCCTCGGTCCTTTGGTCAAGGCTAAGGAGTTTATCCCACAGATTGAGGCAAGGGATATTATCGTTACACGCGAGGATTTTGGTCGTGCCGTGATGCTTATATCGCGCGGCTTGATTAAGTATGCCGTTATCGCTAAGTCACTCGGATTGTTGTTTGTCGCACCTGCCTTTGCAGGGGAGTTGGGCGAGGGTGGCTTGGTTGCTCTTATGGCTATATACGGCTTTACCCTACAGATATATTGCGACTTCTCAGGTTACTCGGATATAGCTCAGGGCGTGGCACTTATGCTCGGCTTTAGACTTCCCGATAACTTCGATGCACCCTATAAGTCAGCTACAATTACGGAGTTCTGGCGCAGATGGCATATATCGCTCTCTACATGGTTAAGGGATTACCTATATATCTCGTTGGGTGGTAATCGCAAGGGTAGAGTTCGCACCTACCTAAACCTTATAATCACCATGTTCCTTGGAGGCTTGTGGCATGGTGTGGGTATGACCTTTATCGCTTGGGGACTACTTCACGGTGTGGCATTGGCACTCCATAAGGTGTGGCTTAGTGTTGTGCCATGGGCTAAGACCTTGGGGCGCGATATGGGTGTGGTAAGGCGTATCGGAGCGACATTTCTAACCTTTAATTTGGTCGCTTTCGGCTGGCTGCTCTTTACGGCGGAGGATATGACCGTAGTCGGGGATATGCTGAGCCGCATAGCCTATAACTTCTCGTTTGAGGAGTTTGTACCTATGATTGAGGAATCTAAGGTGGCGATGATAATGATGGCAGTGGGCTATGTTATGCACTTCTTGCCTAAGTCGCTAAATAACAGTGCTGTGCGTGGTATTACGCGCCTTGGCTTTGTGGGTGAGTGGGTTGTCGTTGTGGTGGCTATATGGCTTGTTATGCAGTGTGATGCGCTGCTTATGTTGCACACAGGCGCGGGCGGTGGCTTGCCTATGTATGCTGCGTTCTAATTGTTGTGTTTATGAATAATATTACTTGGGATTGGTCTCTCTTTGAGATTCTTAACTTCGATGGCCCTGCGTGGTTGGATGCTACGCTAAAGTTGGTGTCGGGAATAAAGATGTGGACACCGCTCTATCTCCTTATTATATATATGGTATGGCGTCGCTACTCGTGGCGCGGTCTGCTCGCCTTTGTTGTGGCTATATGTGTGGCTATAGGTATGGCAGATGTTGTGTCGGGCATCTTTAAGCATCAGGGCATCTTTGCCGATGTATGGGCATCGTTCCCTGCGCGCCTACGACCTATGCACACACCCGAGGGTTTGGAGTTCTTCGCTAATGGCTACCATACGGGTAACCTCTACGGCACGGTGTCGGGACACTCGGCAACTATTTGGGCTATAGCCTTGTTATCGGCAATGGTGCTTAGGCGCAAATGGTTTACCGCGTTGATGTTAGTTGTTGCTCTACTTGTCTGCTACTCACGCATATACCTCGCGTGCCACTTCCCTCAGGATATACTCCTCGGTGCTGGTGTAGGTGTTATCTCGGCATTGTGCGGCGTGGGGCTGTTCCGATTGTTTAAGGTGAAAAGTGAAAACTGAAAAGGGAAAAGTAAGGTGTCTGCGACGCGTGTTTATAAAGTGAAAAGTGAAAGGTGATCTTTGTGCAAGATTAAAAAATGAAATAGGCGACAGTTGTTTGATTCTGTCGCCTACTATTTGACCTGTTACCATGTTCCGATTACGAGCATTGAAAAACAGTGAAATACCTGATTGTTTATTGTTTCAGCTGAATAAGAATGTAGCTCGTTGTTAAAAATATATTCATGATTAGACTCGAAAGTACCATAAGATGAAATTATTATCTTGTTTTGGTTGTATGTGATATTGAATGTTCTTTCTTGGATTATACCACCACCACCGTCCCAAAAAGTTGTTATAGTTGATATTCTTCCATCATTATTGTATGATATATTTATTTGTGTATATCCTGTAATAGTATTAATTTCCATCTTGCATAGCTGTAAATCTGATGATGGATTATTTGCATTAGGCGTAGCATAGTCATCCACAGCGCAGGCTAAGATGCCGATACTGATAAATAGTCCCAAGCAGAACGCGGAGATAATAGATGTTGCTCTTTTCATAATAAAATGTGTTTGTGCCCGCTATACCTCCAATTGCGGGTCTGTTAATATAAAATGAAAGTGTGGAGATATTCGCAAATTCCCTATGTGGCGAAACACTTTTTACAAAAGTATGTCTATCAAATGCTTACCTTCTGTTAGACAAAATTAACAAAACATTTTTGTATTAGCAACTATTTACCTGTAGAAAACTTATTCAATCCCTTAAAACTTGCCGATATCGGCAAGAAATGTGATATTATACCCTATAATTATGAGTTTAACTTGCCGATAGGATTGGTTATTGGGTATATGTTACCTACGAACTAAAACTATTCTACTATCGTGGATTGCAGCAGTGGCCGCAAATAAAGGAGTATCTTCGAGATACCATCTTAACGGCGCAGGATAACTATAAATCCATCCTCGATTACTTCCGTATAGAGTATTAGGTAAGTTCTAATTTTGCCACTCAAAAGATGTAATATGCGCTGCAGATAGCTGTGGCGCATGTTTTTATTTTTTGTGAAAAAAGTGTCGAAAAAATATAGTCGTGGCGGTGGCAGTCTCAATAAAAAGTAGTAATTTTGTATGCCTGAATTATCCCCAAAATATGAATATTGGTGGTGTGTGGGTTGAATTAAAAGGAAAAGGAAAAATATAAAATATATACAGATATGACTCAAAATCCTAATAATAAGCAGCTTAATACGGTTAAGTATGAGGATGCCGTAGCTGCTACCAAGGAGTATTTCTTGGGCGATGATCTCGCAGCGCAGGTGTGGGTAAGCAAGTATGCGCTCAAGGACTCATTCGGTAATATCTACGAGACAACACCTGTAGATATGCATAACCGTATCGCTAAGGAGTTGGCGCGTATCGAGGCAAACTATGCAAACCCACTTAGCGAGGCTCAGATTTTTGAGCTTCTCGACCACTTCCGCTATGTAATTCCTCAGGGTGGTCCTATGACAGGTATTGGTAACAATCTTCAGGTGGCGTCGCTATCTAACTGCTTTGTTATCGGTCATAAGAACCCTGCCGACTCTTACGGTGGTATCTTCCGTATGGACGAGGAGCAGGTGCAGCTTATGAAGCGTCGTGGTGGTGTAGGTCATGACCTCTCGCATATCCGCCCTTCGGGTAGCCCTGTGCTTAACTCCGCACTTACATCTACCGGTATCGTGCCATTCATGGAGCGTTACTCAAACTCTACGCGTGAGGTTGCGCAGGATGGTCGTCGTGGTGCCTTGATGCTATCACTTCTTATAAAGCACCCTGATGCAGAGAAATTTATTGATGCTAAGGTTGATACAGGCAAGGTTACAGGTGCAAATGTATCTATCAAGATTGACGATGAGTTTATGCGCTCAGCATTGGAGGGTAGAACATATCGCCAGCAGTTCCCTATAGCAGCCCAGGAGCCTACATATATCAAGGATATCGATGCCAAGAAGCTCTGGGATAAGATTATCCACAACGCTTGGAAGTCTGCCGAGCCTGGCGTATTGTTCTGGGATACTATCATTCGTGAGAGTGTGCCTGATTGCTATGCAGACGAGGGCTTCCGCACAGTATCTACAAATCCATGTGGTGAGATTCCATTGTGCCCATACGATAGCTGCCGTCTCTTGGCGTTGAACCTCTTGAGCTATGTTGAGGCTCCATTTACTAAGGAGGCTAAGTTCAACTTCGACCTCTTCAAGAAGCATGTAGCTATGGCTATGCGTCTTATGGATGATATCATCGACTTGGAGCTTGAGAAGGTGGAGCTTATCATCAATAAGATTGACTCAGACCCTGAGGAGGATGATGTTCGCCGCGTGGAGCTTGAGTTGTGGCATAAGATTAAGGATATGGCACTTAAGGGTCGCCGTACAGGTCTTGGTATTACCGCTGAGGGTGATATGTTGGCAGCCTTGGGTCTTCGCTATGGCTCGGATGAGGCTATCGACTTTGCAGTGACCGTACATAAGACTCTCGCTGTGGAGGCTTACCGTGCATCTACAACTATGGCTAAGGAGCGTGGTGCTTTCGGTGTTTATAACTTCGAGAAGGAGATTGGCAACCCTATGGTTGAGCGTATCTTCGAGGCAGCACCTGAGTTGCGCGAGGAGATGAAGAAGCATGGTCGCCGTAATATCGCTATGCTTACTATTGCACCTACAGGTACTACATCGCTTATGTCGCAGACAACATCTGGTATCGAGCCAGTATTCCGCCCTGTATATAAGCGCCGTCGTAAGATCAACCCATCGGATAAGGAGCAGGTTGCATCATTCGTAGATGAGACAGGCGAGAAGTTTATCGAGTACTATGTCTTCCACCACCAGTTTGTTAAGTGGCTCGAAATTAACGGTTACGATACAGCACGCCTACAGAATATCTCTGAGGAGGAGCTTAACGAGTGGCTTAAGGCATCACCATACTACAAGGCTACAGCCAACGATATCGACTGGGTGGCTAAGGTGAAGATGCAGGGTGCTATCCAGAAATGGGTTGACCACTCAATCTCTGTTACCGTAAACCTTCCTAATGAGGTTACCGAAGAGCTTGTGGCTGATGTATATCGCACAGCATGGGAGTCAGGTTGTAAGGGTATCACCGTATATCGCGATGGATGTCGTGATGGTGTGTTGCTCGATGTTAAGGATAAGAGTTCGGAGAAGAAGTGCTCAAGCGAGCAGTCTATCCGTCGTCCAGAGTCTATCCCAGCAGATATCGTGCGCTTCAAGAATGGCAAGGAGGATTGGATTGCCTTCGTAGGTAAGCAGGATGACCGTCCATATGAGATCTTTACAGGTAAGATAGAGGAAGATGCTATGTATATCCCTAAGACTATCACCCATGGTCACATCCTCAAGGTTACTGAGGCTAACGGTACAAAGCGTTATGACTTCCAGTATCAGGATCGCTACGGCTACATCAATACCATTGGTGGTATCTCGCGCCTCTTCGATGAGGAGTTCTGGAACTACGCAAAGCTTATTTCGGGTGTACTTCGCTACGGCATGCCTATCGATAAGGTTGTGCAGCTCGTTGATGGCCTGCACCTCGACTCTGAGACTATCAACACCTGGAAGAATGGTGTTGAGCGCGCCCTCAAGCAGTATATCAAGGATGGTACACGAGGTAAGGGTCGCTGCCCACAGTGTGGTCAGGAGCAGATGGCATATCAGAATGGTTGTTTGACTTGTATGTCGTGTGGATACTCTAAGTGCAACTAATTAATTTCTTGTGATAAGCCGCAATCTGCGGCACATCCCAAAAAGTAAGACCCCACGGGCTGTACTAATATGTACTATCCCGTGGGGATCTTCTTTTGCGATGTACCACATCTCACGACTTCTGACAAGAAATTGGGTAGTGGTGCTAATGGATGGAGTTTTGATGCTTTCTGAAGAGACGAGAGGGACGAGAGGGACGAGAGGGACGAGAGGGACGAGAGGGACGAGAGCGAAGTTGCGGACAACGCACGCATCCAACGCTGATGCTCGTACTCGCTATCGTCTCTTCTGTCTCTCTCGTCCTTTTCGTCTCAAAACAATGAAATTAGGGAGTTTAGTGACCAAGCAATGCTGCATCACTAAACTCCCTAATCTCTCTAAACTGCTTAGCTCCTCAGGGCAAGAAGCTATGTGTACTACTCCTACTTATTTAGTCGTAGGTCGATGTTGCTGCGCTTTGCGCTCTGTGTATTAGCGTTGTAGCCCAACTTGTTGAGGAACTCGTCGATATCGCGGAAGCCATCTTTGTATGAGAATGAGAATGGCTCAGAGATCCACATTTCGCTATAGTTGCCGCGATAGTCCATAGTCACTGCACACATAATATAGAGCTTGTCATTCTCGCCTACGAACAAGCAGCTGCGATCCGATACATAGGAGCATACATCAGCCTTGATATATTCAAGGTCGCCTGTTACAAGCTCCTCGGCTTCATATAAATTCATAAATACATTGCCCTCAGGCTCTGCGGTCTCTATCTCGGCACACATAGCATACCAGCCCATACTCTCGAACATGCCATACTGATAGAACTCATCTGGTAGTCTAGACTCCAACTCCGCAAGGCTATATGGGGCAGAGATATTCACACCCAATACGCTATTTTCGCACTCACCCTCAGGCTCGGTCTTAAAGTCGTAGCGGAAGAGGTCTGTAGTAACAACGCCACCATAGTAGCCAAAGGCTAAGGCTGTGTACTCGGTGTTTGGCTCAAGACCTACGATAGTGCTCTTGATGGTGCCTCTATAGGTGTTTCCGCTTAGGTCGAAGCCCAGTAGCCACTCTATAATATCCTCATTATCACCACTTGGAACATCGCTCTTTTTGAGGAATGTGGCAACATAAGTCTCGTCCTTTGATGGCGTAATCTCAATATCTGCAACGCGCACGTAGCAGTTCTCTACCTTGATATCGACAATCATATCCGAAGCCTCAACCTTCTCTGTACGGAAGTGTGCTATGTAAGGTTTTGTTGTCACCTGTGGTAGTCCATCCACCATCTCAATGCCGTAGAATACCATGCAGTACTTGGTGTCCGAGAGGCGTACTTCGGAGTATGAGTCTGGCCCCTGCAAGCACATAAGCTCGATAAGTTGTTCGGCAGAGTAGCCCGACTGCATGTAGATATTAATCATAGCAATCCAGTTGTTCGCCACCTGCTTGCAATACGCCTCATCTGGAGTTTCATCCTCGGCAAGATACATGTAGTCTCCCTCTGCGTAGATTTCGATATAATACTTTCCATTCCAGTCTATAGGGGTAAATTCATAGGTTGCCTTAGGTCCATCAACAGTGACATTTACATCGAACTCGATATCTGAGAATATATGTGTTGGAAGGATCACTATTTCGTGTGTTACGGCAGATGCAAGAGTGTATTCCGTGCCCTCCTCGTTGAACTCAATGGCGTAGGCATAGATAACATACTCTCTATCGGGTACCATGCCTGTCCAGCCAATATATGAGTCGCCAGTGTAGAATATTTCATTCTCCTCCATGAAGGTCTTAAGGTTGGTTGCACCATTATCCTTAGCCCACTGTGTGAATGTTCTGTAGTCATCTCTAAATAGCTCGTTTTCGTTGGTGATGCTACTACTTAAGAGATAATCCATCTCCGCCATATATGCGATATATGGAGTCTGCTTCTCGGAAGGATATAGTTTGGATGAACATGATGTTGTCTTGATGTCGCATATCTCCATCTCGAAAGTTAGAGCGTCGCTTGCCGCCTGTCTAATCTTAATAGTCTCCATACTGAGATTAGGGTAGCGCACAGCAATCAAAGCCTCACGATTTTTATTTGTGAAGTTTTTTTGACAGTCGAAGTATATACGGCTTTGCTCGGTTGTGAGGTTGCTTAGCCACGCAACATCGCTCTCAAGTGCAATATCAATGCCGTTGATGCCATTCTTTAGTGTGTATCCAATGCTGTATCTACCTCCGTTTCCGTCGATATCCATGGTTTGCTTCTCCAAGGTTAGAGAGAGTGTTGTATCTGGTGTAATAGGCTCCTTGGTCTCTTTACATGAAGAGAAGAGTGTGAGACCTGCTACAATGAATAGAGTGAGGATTCTTGATAGGTTTTTCATAGTTTTAGTATCTGTTGTAGTTATTTTGGGCAAAAATAATAAATTTATCTTTAATTTCAAAATGTTGTTATGCCCTCCAAAAAAAATAGATGACAATATTGTAGTTTGGATTTTTATTACTATATTTGCCCCGTGGAGTGTTGTTCTTGCAGTTGTAGAAAGCGTATAAAACAGAACTTTATATTGCTGGAGATGTTAGTCTATAGTTAGGGTAATATATAACTGCTTATTATTTAGATAAATATAAATTAAAGTATATACTAAATCTATTAACTTAAAGATCTATGAAAACTATCAAAAATCTACTTTGGTCTTTGTTGCCAGTGTTGTGTATGGCATTCGTAGTGTCGTGTACTCCTCCTGAGTCTCAAACTAACGAGCCAAATGGTCCACAGGTAACAAAGGACTCTACAATTAAGCTCAACAAGAATAAGGTTGATGTTGCCGTTGCTGGTGGTGACTACACCATGATTTATGAGATTGAGAATGCTCACGCTGGTGAGAAGATCACTGTTGAGGCTGCTGAGTCATGGGTAAACAACTTTGACACAGCTATCTCAGGTATTCTTAAGTTCTCTGTTGATTCGAACCCAGGTTCAGAGGAGCGTCAGTGCTTGGTTACTGTCAAGTATCGTTATGCTGAGGATGCTGTTTTCGTAGTTAAGCAGAGTGCTATGATGAGTGCTGGTTTCACTATCGAAATTGTTTCAACTGACTACTTCAGCTATGAAGTTGAAGTAACTCCTGATAACATGACACAGCCTTACATCGTGATGTCTGCAGATCCTATGTATATCGCTGCTTCAGGTTTCGAGACAGGTGAGGACTTCTATGAGGATGACATTGCATACTTCGCTTGGTTGGGTCAGTTCTATGGTCAGTCAGCTGCTCAAATTATTGATGAGCGTGCAACGATAGGTAAGGAGACTTTTAAACCAGGTAAGGGTGCTGCAGGTATTCCTTATACATTCTACTGCTACTATGTTGACACTGAGACAGGTGCCCTTCTCTCAGAAGTAACATTCAAAGAGGTTTACACTAAGTCTCCTGAGAAGATTGCTGCAGATTTCAATGTAGAGTACTCAGTTGAAGGTTGTGTTGTAACTGCTGATGTTACACCTAACGGCTTTGAGGGTGCATACTACTTCGATATGCTTAACGGCCTAATGGTTGAGGACTACCTTGCAACATTCGACTTCCTTAATGATGAGGGTGATGCAGCTGAGTTCTACTGGTCATTCGCTGTACAGGATATGATGTTCAACGACAATATGTCTGGCGATACAATCCGTGACTACTACAACTGCCAGGGTGAGTATGAGGATGGCACACCACGCAGCCACTATGAGTTCGAGCTTTTGGCTAACCACACATACTACCTCTTTGCATTCGCAATGGAGGAGAATGGTCTATGCTGCTCTGAGCCTAAGATCGTGAAGATTGAGACAGGTAGCGTGCCTATGTCAGATAATGTAATCACTCCATCTGTATCTAAGATTACTGTACAGACCGCTTATATCCAGTTTAAGACAACAAACGATGACTACTATATCGCAGGTTGGGAGAAGGCTTCAGATTGGGCTACTTATGGTAACACAGATGCTGAGCGTCAGCAGTACTTGCTCACTAACCTCTCTTATGAGTTTATCCAGGGTGACTACGAGCAGAATGTTATCGGTCTTGAGGGTGGTACCGACTATATCCTCTACGCCTTCGGTTCACGCGGTGGTGTAGCTACAACTGAGCAGATCTTCACTTGCCCATTCTCTACTAAGTCAACAGATGCTGGTAACGCAACTATCGAGTTCGTTGACAATGGCTACTACGCTGCTGAGGACCTTGCTGAGCTTCCAGGTTGGGAGTTCTTCGGTGGTGACTACTACTCAGGTACCTTCATCTTGCCTTTGGAGTACCACATCGAGGGCGAGTGGCAGGCATTCTACTCAAATATCTACAACTGGACAGGTCGCTACGACTTGTACAACGATACTCAGTACCGCGACGGTCTTGTATGGTCTATCGACCAGTATGGTTCAATGAACCTTGACAAGTCTTACTCAATCCTTCAGAACGACAGCTTCTACATCGTTGCTTCTATGGTTATCGACTCTGAGGGTCAGTATAGCGAGATCAGCAAGTTCGAGATTTCCACATCTTACGATGGCGCTCGCAAAAACGCTGAGGACTTCGATAAGTGGTGGAACGGCGAGAGCAGCGGTCCTGGTCTATCTGCAAAGACCCTCTTCGCAAAGAAGTTGGTTAAGGATAACAAGGTTTCAGAGAAGGGTGAGATCGCTTCAGTAAGAATGGAGATTGAGGAGTAATATCCGATACACCTATATTTCAAGTACCTCGATGGCAACATCGAGGTACTTTTTGTTTATTCCCTGTGCAGTTCTAAAATAGTCATCTGATGCAATGAGTGGCTTGGTATTTGTCGTATCGTAGGCGTAATCTAAATGTTTGGCTTATGAGAAAATTTATACTTAGTCTAATGGCGGCTTCGGCTGCAATCTTCAGTGCTGGGGCACAGGAGTTAAGCCCTATGCGCTGGGAGGGAGTCTATACCAATCGTTTTTGGGATAATTGGGAGGTTGCTGCGGCGGGAGGTAACTCACTACTTCAGATTTCGCAAAAGAGTGATAATGTCGGCAAGTTTTGGGATCGCAATAGTTGGAACGCTAATATTGCAGTATCAAAGTGGTTTGTGCCAACATTCGGTGTGAGGTTGCAGCTCGATGCTGGAGAGTTTCGTAACTATAGCCATCCCACGGCGCGTGGCACAGAGAGCTCACTATTAAAGATGCCCTACTTATATGTCCATGGCGATATTCTTATCAATATGTCTAATTGGATTGGTGGCTATGACCCAGATAGGTTCTACTCGGCGGTATCATACATGGGTTTCGGATATACGGCGCTGTCGTGGACTAAAGACTCTAAGTCGCCTTATAACGGAGAGTATGCCTTCACCACGGGTGTTATAAATAAGTTCAGCATAACGCCGCGCTTAGATATAGAGCTTGACCTGCGCTCGTGGATTATTGCCGAGAGGTCGCTGCCCGAGGAGATAGAGGGTGGAGGGCGTTTTGCTGTGGCGATGTCAGCATCGTTAGGTGTTGCCTACCGCTTCAATATGCGTAGTTGGACACCTGCATATTCGCAACTCGATGTTGATGGTTATCTGCTTGCTATAATGACCCTCGAGGAGAAACTTATACAACGAGATGCCGAGATAAAGCGTGTGAATGGTAGTGTGTCGAAGCTTAAGACCGAGAATGATGTGTTGCGCTACGACCTTGTTCAAAGTGAGAAAAAGGCTGCTTCAATGCCTACAGTGGCGATGCCTATGGAGAGTGTAGTATTTTTTTCTATAGGCGAGGCAGTGCTAAGTGACTATGCTAAGGTTACGCTCGATGGCTATGCAGCGCAATTTAAGGATGCTGATAATAGCATTGTAGTAACGGGTTATGCAGATAAGGAGACGGGTAGCAGCGAGCGCAATGAGCAACTATCCAAGGAGCGCGCAGAGTGCGTAACAGCATATTTAGTGGCTGGAGGTGTTGATGCTGAGCGTATAACTACTACTTGGGTGGGAGATACCGAGCAGGCCTTTACTTCGCCTGACACGAATAGGTGTGTGATAATTAGGTAGGTATAAAATATTACGAGAGTGAATAAAAAGAGTATTTTGTCGTTCTTTGTTGATATAACAGCGCATCTACTTCCACTAACGAATTATCTCATCAATGGGCAGTACGCCTAAGTACAGCCCATCGCCTCGAAATTCGCCGAGCGAAAGTATCTGCACTATTCTCTCAACAAATTTGCTTGCCCTCAAAATGCTCATTTACGCTCAGTAAACTCCGCTTTTTCGGGCTTCGCAGCGCCGCGATTAAGTGAGAGCAGAGGCTGCTTGCAGACTATGCCGAGCGTGAGCGGTGAAAAGGGACTTAAGCCTAAAACTACA
>JAZRRF010000075.1:0-5451 GCA_045650465.1 Alistipes sp. | reverse complement strand
GTTGTCCGCGACTTCGCTGTCGTCTCTTTCGTCTTTTTCGTCTCTCGGGTCTCTTGTTATTTTGGGACGAGAGGGACAAGAGAGACGATAGGGACGGGAGAGAGGTCGGGTATCAGAGGTCGTGCGCTCTCCGCACTGCCGTGCAGTTAAATGATGCTCGCGCTTACCCACTTCTACCCATCCTACCCACTCTACCCACACTACCCACCAACTGCGCCACTGATTGCGCCACCGACTGCGCATAATCTCGCGCGAAGCGCACCTTACTTTTCAGTTTTCAGTTTTCAGTTTTCAGTTTTTTTTGTTATCTTTGCATGTTATACGCGCTCGCGCGTGCATGAGTTAGGCAAAAACAATAACATAAAATATTATAGATTATGCAGTTAGCTGACAAGTATTCACCCGAACAGATTGAGCAGAAGTGGTACGACTTCTGGATCAAGGAGAATCTATTTCACTCGGAGCCTGATGCTCGCGAGCCATATACCATAGTAATTCCGCCACCAAATGTGACAGGTATGTTGCACATGGGTCACATGCTAAACAACACTTTGCAGGATGTTTTGGTGCGCCGTGCGCGTATGCAGGGTAAGAACGCCTGCTGGGTGCCAGGTACCGACCACGCCTCTATCGCTACTGAGGCTAAGGTTGTAGCCAAGCTCAAGGCTGAGGGCATAGACAAGGCATCGCTCACACGCGAGGAGTTCCTTGCACACGCCTGGGAGTGGAAGGAGAAGCATGGTGGTATCATCCTCCAGCAGTTGCGTAAGCTCGGTGCTTCGTGCGACTGGGAGCGTACATGTTTCACCATGGACGAGAAGCGCTCTGAGAGCGTCTTAAAGGTCTTTGTGGACCTCTACCGCAAGGGTCGCATCTACCGCGGCGTGCGTATGGTGAACTGGGATCCATCGGCAAAGACTGCCCTCTCGGACGAGGAGGTAATATATAAGGAGTCTAACGGTAAGCTCTACTACCTACGCTACAAGGTGGAGGGTACAGATAAGTATATCATCGTGGCTACAACACGCCCTGAGACCATCCTTGGCGATACGGCTCTCTGCGTTAACCCTAACGACGAGCGTTACAAGTGGCTACCTGCGGATGCTCGCGTTATCGTGCCTTTGGTTGGTCGCTCTATTCCTGTTATCCGTGACGAGTATGTTGACTTGGAGTTCGGTACAGGTGCCTTGAAGGTTACCCCTGCACACGATGTTAACGACTACATGCTTGGCGAGAAGTTCGGCTTGGAGGCTATCGACATCTTCAACGATGACGGTACAATTAACGACAAGGTTGGCATGTATGTAGGTGTTGACCGCTTCGAGTGCCGCAAGGTTATCGAGGGAGACCTCACCGCAGCAGGTCTTATGGAGAAGGTTGAGCCTTACACCAACAATGTAGGTTACTCGGAGCGTACGGGTGTGGCTATCGAGCCTAAGCTCTCTATGCAGTGGTTCCTCTCTATGAGCGAGCTTGCAGAGCCTGCAACAAAGGCCGTAATGGAGGATGTCATCAAGTTCGTGCCTGTGAAGTATAAGAACACCTACCGTCACTGGATGGAGAACATCAAGGATTGGTGTATCTCGCGTCAGTTGTGGTGGGGTCACCGCATCCCAGCCTACTATCTCCCTAAGGGTGGCTATGTAGTGGCTGAGACCGCAGAGGAGGCATTGCGCCTTGCACAGGAGAAGGATGCATCGCTCACCATGGCCGACCTACGCCAGGATGAGGATGTTCTCGACACATGGTTCTCATCATGGTTGTGGCCTATATCAGTCTTTGACGGCATCAACAACCCTGATAACGAGGAGATTAAGTACTACTACCCTACCAACGATCTTGTTACAGGTCCAGATATCATCTTCTTCTGGATTGCGCGTATGATTATGGCGGGCTACGAGTGGCGTGGCGAGCGTCCATTTGCCAATGTCTATTTCACAGGTATCGTGCGCGACAAGCTCGGTCGTAAGATGTCTAAGCAGCTCGGTAACTCACCAGACCCACTCGACCTCATCGCTAAGTATGGCGCTGATGGTATGCGTATCGCTATGCTTATGTCGGCATCTGCGGGTAACGATGTGATGTTCGATGAGGCTCTCTGCGAGCAGGGCCGTAACTTCTGCAATAAGATTTGGAACGCCTACCGCCTTGTAAATATGTGGGCTGAGGATAGCACTATTCCACAGCCAGAGTCATCTAAGGCTGCTATCGAGTGGTTTGACGAGGTTATGTTGGAGCGCATTGAGCGCATAAACAACCTTATGGCGCAGTATCGCATTTCGGAGGCATTCACCGAGCTATACCGCTTGTTCTGGGACGACTTTAGTGGCTGGTACTTGGAGATTGTTAAGCCTGCATATCAGGCTCCTATCGACTCTAAGACCCTTGCATGCACTAAGCACTACTTCGACCAGTTGCTCCGCCTTATGCACCCATTCATGCCATTCGTAACGGAGGAGATATGGCAGGATTTGCGTGCGGAGGAGGATGTATGCTCTATCGTTACTGCCCGCCAGCCTGAGGCTGAGCGTAAGGCTAACGAGGTAGTATTGGCACGCTTCACCCTTGCCGAGGAGGTTATCACCGCAATCCGTAACATCCGCAAGCAGAAGAACATCGCACAGAAGGAGGCTCTCGCGCTCAACTACATCGCCGATGAGAACTTCCCAGCAGAGTACGCTGCGGTAATAGCCAAGATGGGTAACCTTAGCGCTATCAACGCTGTAGAGGAGAAGGACGCAACAGCTGCAGCATCCATCGTTAAGACTACGCAGTACTTCGTGCCTATGGAGGGCATCATCGACAAGGAGGCAGAGCTCAAGAAGCTCGGCGAGGAGCTTGAGTACTTGGAGGGCTTCCTTGCATCGGTAATGAAGAAGCTCTCTAACGAGCGTTTCGTATCGTCAGCACCTGAGAAGGTTGTTGCCAACGAGCGCGCTAAGCAGAGCGATGCTGAGGCTAAGATTGCCGCTATCAAGGAGCAGATTGCAGCACTACAATAAAAGTGAAAACTGAAAACTGAAAACTGAAAGGTTAGGTGCGCTTCGCGCGAGGTTTATTATAAAGTGAAAACTGAAAACTGAAAACTGAAAACTGAAAACTGAAAAGTGTAGTGTCTGCGACGCGTGTTTATAAAACTGAAAAGTGTGGTGTCTGCGACGCCGATTTATAAAACTTATGCGAAGCATACCTTACCTTTCAGTTTTCACCTTTCACCTTTCACTTAGTGATATTATGGAGATAACAATCTATACCGATGGCTCATCGAGAGGCAATCCTGGGAATGGGGGCTACGGCGTAGTCCTCATCTCGGGACCTCATCGCAAGGAGCTATCCGCAGGTTATCGTCTGACGACCAATAACCGCATGGAGCTTATGGCCGTGTGTGTGGCATTGGAGGCTCTGAAGTTCGAGGGCTCGAATGTCACACTCTACTCCGATTCGAAGTATGTCATCGAGGCGGTTAACCAGCGCTGGGTCTTTGGCTGGGAGCGCAAGGGCTTCGCGGGCAAGAAGAACCCCGACCTATGGATGCGCTTTCTCAGGGTCTTCCGCCGCCATAATGTGCGCTTTGTATGGGTCAAGGGTCACGCCTCCACTGTGGAGAACAACCGCTGCGACGAGCTTGCCGTAGCTGCAGCAATGAGTAATAACCTTTTAGAAGATACGGGATATGACGGAGAATAAGTTTGAGAAGGAGGCTTGGAAGCCTGGCACACTCATCTACCCGCTACCTGCAGTGTTAGTGTCGTCAGGCTCAACACCCGAGGAGTACAATATGCTCACCATAGCATGGACAGGCACGGTGTGTACCAACCCGCCGATGTGCTACATCTCGGTACGCAAGGAGCGCCATTCCTACGACCTTATCCGCCGCACGGGCGAGTTCGCCATAAACCTCACTACCGAGGCTATGGCGCGCGCTACAGATTGGTGTGGTGTGCGCTCAGGCAGGGATAACAACAAATGGGAGGCCACGGGACTTACACCCATGGAGAACGAGTATATCTCCGCCCCCGTCATTGCCGAGTCGCCACTCTCGATATGCTGCAAGGTGCGCCAGGTCATAGAACTCGGCTCACACGATATGTTCCTTGCCGATGTTGTGGGCATCCTCGCCGATAAGCGATACATCGACCCTGAGACAGGTAAGTTCTCCTTGGAGAAGGCACATCCAATTGTCTATTCCCACGGCGAGTACTACACCTTGGGCGAGCTTATAGGACACTTCGGCTGGTCAGTGAAGAAGAAGACAACAAAACGCAAAAAGTAACAAAACAACATGACAGAACAGCAACATGAACTACTAAATAGATACGAGGAGAGCCTTCGCAAGAGTATCACCAATTTCCTCACCGAGCAGAAGGAGCTGGAGGGTCGCTTCCTTGAGGTCGAGGAGCTTAACCAGAAATGGAAGAGCTCGGCACCCAGCTATATGGCAGATGCTGTACCTGAGATTGCCAAGTACCCCCTTGTAGCCATCGCATGGGCTATGTACGAGGGTATGGGTGCTGCGGTGCTATGGGACAAGGAGTGGAACAGATACGAGAGTGTCGAGGACTTCCACACCATGTTCTGCGAGCCACGCGGCTTTGACGAGATGGATGAGTATATCACCGAAGTACTCCTCTGCTTGCCACTTGGTAGCGAGGGTGCAACAAAGCTTGAGAACCTTATCCGCTCAACTGCCGAGCGCGCACAGTCACTTATCCGCAAGGAGCAGATCGAAGCACAGAGCGTCATGGCATTCCACCTCTTCGCCCGCACCACAAAGGTTATGTTCGAGGCAGGCGTCGCAGTACAGCTTCGCCGCATGGGCTACAACTATGTTAAGGTCAACGCGGAAGTTGTAAACTAATTAGTAATTAGTAAAGATTAAAAAGCCGTTGGCTTTTTTAAGACAAGAGCGAAGGTCGGGTATATGTGTCATGTACATTATCCGTGACCTCGCTCCCGTCCCTATCGTCTCTCTTGTCCCTCTCGTCCTAAAATAACAAGAGACCCGAGAGACGAAAAGACGAAAGAGACGACAGCGAGGTCGCGGACAAACCACACAACCATAAAAAGTCGCAGACTTTTAACTTTTACTAATTACTCTCTACTAATTACTAATTAAAAAAAGAGTCCCATTCCATTCGGAACGGGACTCTCTCCTTATATAGTAAGGAAACTATTTAACTGCATTAACGATTGCCTCAAATGCCTTTGGCTCGTTAAGAGCAAGGTCAGCCAAAACCTTACGGTTGAGGGCAATACCCTTAACATTCATCTTGCCAATAAACTCAGAATAAGTCATACCGTACATACGAACTGCAGCATTGATACGAACGATCCACAATGAACGGTAGTTTCTCTTCTTCTCACGACGGTGTGCATAGGCAAACTGCAAACCCTTCTCGACAGTATTTTTCGCAACTGTCCATACATTTCCCCTTGAACCAAAGTTACCCT
>JAZRRF010000074.1:0-12176 GCA_045650465.1 Alistipes sp. | reverse complement strand
CCCATAACCTAAGAGAGTGAATAAAAAGATGTAGTTTTAGGCTTAAGTCCCTTTTCACCGCTCACGCTCGGCATAGTCTGCAAGCAGCCTCTGCTCTCACTTAATCGCGGCGCTGCGAAGCCCGAAAAAGCGGAGTTTACTAAGCGTAAATGAGCATTTTGAGGGCAAGCGTAACGACAAAATACACTTTTTATTCACTCTCTACTCTATTACAAAAAGGAGGTTTGCCCATAGCGAACAAACCTCCCCTCCCGAAGGAGCACCCAATAAAAACTAAAAGATATATTTTCAACCGCGCCTAAGGCGCATAGTCCTATTTTCACGATGCAAAGATGGCAGATTATTTCAAAGTGTACAATCGCCTATTTTAGGGAAAATTGCAGAGATCATATCCCTATTTTTAGGGATTTGCGATGTTCAAAAATTATAGCTATCTTTGTGCTTTAAGAATTTAGATAAACACCATATAATATAGATTACTGATAATCAATGAATAAAAGCATAAACAGAACATATATAACAACCCTATCTCCTCAGATGAAGATCTTCGAGTTAGTAGAGAGCGCACCATCTATACTATCCATCTTTTCTCGCCTCGATATACGCCTGCCCTTTGGCGATATATCCGTAGAAGAGATGTGCCAGCGCGAGGGCTTCACAACAGAGCTATTCTTAGCCCTCTGCTCGATACATGCCAACGAGAACTTCAGACCCGATACCGAGAGGCTAAGCGTTGATATGCTACCAGAGGTTATAAACTACCTCAGAGCATCACACCGCTACTACGCAGAGAAGATGCTTCCACACACCTCCGAGCACTTGCAGGAGATTTTGGAGCATTGCGACAACCTATCACGCAACATGCTACGCCGCTTCTACGACGACTATATGAAGTATATTGTCAACCATTTCCGCGAGGAGGAGGAGAGTCTATTTAGCATCATCAATAACACCGATACGCAACGCGCAGACCTAACTATTCTCGATGTGCCGCATGCCGATATAGACGATAGATCGAACGATATAGCATCGCTGATCTTCAAAAGTCTGCCTGAGGCCGCACCAACAAAACTACGCATAGTGACCCTGGAGCACATCTATGCCTTGCGCGATGACCTACGCCGACACAACAGTGTGGAACGCTATATATTGAAACCATTGGTGGATAAATATCTCAAAAACCGTTAAGCTATGAAACGACAAAGAGTAGCCATAGTTGAGATAGCACCCGTAATCGCCGAGGGCATAACTTCGATACTAAGTCGCGCTGCCTCAGTAGATATTGTGGGTACTTACCGCACTATAGGCGATATTATACCACTGATTGTAGCTGGCAAGGTGGATGCAGTCATAGCCTCAGTTGCTCTATATCGCCAGTTAGAGGAGTGTAACGAGTTGGAGGACATTGCCGTTATAGGCTTGGCAAGTGCGCTATATGGTGAGGAGATACTTCGCAGATTTAATGCTGTGATAACCATACATTCTACTGCTGAGGATATTGAGCGCGTGGTGAATGACACTATCGCCGCCCCAGCCGAGCGTAGCTATAGCGATAGCCACGAACTCTCGGAGCGTGAGCGCGATGTATTGGTGCTTGTGGCGCGCGGTATGACAAACAAGGAGATAGCCTCGGAGCTTAACATCTCGCCACATACCGTTATCTCTCACCGTAAGAATATCGTGCATAAGACAGGTATTCGCTCGGTAGCAGGTCTTACGGTCTATGCCGTACTTAACAAACTCATCGATAGCGAACAGTTATAATAATATAGGTATGATAAAGACAGAACTTTGCGCCTACTCAGTTGAGGCGTGTAGAGTAGCTTCGAAATTAGGCGTCAATAGAGTAGAGTTGTGTGCCTCACCCGCCGAGGGTGGCGTAACACCTTCGCTTGCTACCATCAAGCGTGTTTCGGAGATTGACGGCTTAGATGTAAGTGTGATGATACGCCCACGCGGTGGCGACTTCCTATACTCTGACGAGGAGTTTCAAACAATGCTTCAGGATATAGAGCACGCGCGAAAGGCGGGAGCTACAGGAGTAGTATTTGGTGTACTAACTGCAGATGGCAAGGTTGACATTGAGCGTACACGCGTCCTTGTCGAGGCATCTAAGGGCATGGAGACAACCTTTCACCGCGCTGTAGATATGACCGAGGATTATGAGGCAGCTGTGGAGGCGGTCATCGAGGCGGGATGTAACCGCATCCTCACCTCAGGTGGTTATGATAAGGCGATAGATGGCATCGACAACATCCGCCGCGCTGTGGAGATAAGCTGCGGTCGCATAGAGATTATGGCGGGAAGTGGCGTAGTAGCAGCAAATGCCCAGGCTCTCATGGAGGTTGGCGTTGATGCGCTGCACTTTAGCGCAAAGACCATGGTTATGGGTGGCATGAAGTACCGCAACCCTCGTATCTCTATGGGTGGCACTACGGCTGTAGATGAGTTTGCTATACGCACCGTAGATGAGAATGAAGTAAAGGAAATACTTAAACTTATAAAATAATGAAACTTAGACTTTTACTATGTGGATTGGCAGGTGTGGCTATTGCACTTGCTGTAATTCTATGGCCTGAGACTACAACGCCCTACGATCAGAGCTACGACCCTGCAAATAACAAGGAGCTTTCAGCGGTTATCGCCGCTTCGGAGCGTGGTGAGGCACTTCAAACTCTCCTTGCCGAGACTCCAGAGACCCAGAAGCACGATATGGCATTCCTTCTAAAGAATATGCCTGACTCTGACCGCGAGGGTATGGATCTTGAGCTTTTGAAGGAGAATGTGGAGTACGCAAATATCGCGCGCACGAAGTACTCATGGGCTAAAGCATTGCCAGAGGATGTATATCTTCACGAGGTACTTCCTTACCATGTTGTTGACGAAGTGCGCGACTCATGGCGTAAGGAACTATATGAGATATTCTCACCTGCGGTAGATACATGTGCTACGATGTACGAGGCACTATGCGCTGTTAATGCTAATATCCCACGCCTTACAGGTGTGGACTATAACACCAAGCGCGAGAAGACCAACCAGAGTCCACGCGAGTCTATGCGTCAAGGTATGGCATCTTGCACAGGTTTGGCTATCCTGTTGGTTGATGCATACCGTGCTGTGGGTATTCCTGCCCGCTTTGCAGGTACAGCCTCTTGGCACGATAACCGTGGCAACCACAGTTGGACTGAGGTGTGGCTCGATGGCGAGTGGAGAGTTACGGAGTACTACTTCCCATCGAAGCTCGACCACCTATGGTTTATGGCTGATGCCTCTAAGGCAGATGCTAATAACCGCACCTACGCTATCTATGCTACCCGCTTTGGCAAGGCGGATGATTGGTTCCCTATGGTGTGGGCTGATGGCGATGTTGAGGGTCGCTCGGTAGATGAGTTGCCACAGATTGTAGGCGCTGAGAATGTAACCGAGCGTTACCAGAAACTTGCCTATGAGCAGTACACCCGCCATATCGAGGCAGGTACGCACACCTTTATTAAGATTGCAGGTTACAAGGAGTTTGGCAAGACGGAGCATTCTGACGACCGTATCGCTATGGGTGTAGATGTCTTCTGTGGTACTGAGCAGATGGGTGGCGGTCTTACTGCAGGTCCACTTCGCGATATGAACGATATGTTCTCGGTGCTTGTTGAGAAGAACCGCACCTACGAGCTACGCTACTACGATGCTAACGGCGAGCTTCAGCGTCAGAGCGTAGAGCTTGGCGAGGAGCCTGTGACGGTGGAGATCTACCTTAATAAGTAAACTTTTAGAGAAGCGCACTTTTATGAAGTGCGCTTTTTTAATTAGAAGTAAACGGTTTTTAAGGGTTTTTAAGGGCTATTAAGGGTTATTAAGGGTGCATTATTTTTAAGACCGCCGCGACCACGGAAAAGTTTTTTGATACCCTATTTCGCTGTTGTCCCTGTTGTCCATGTCGTCCATGTCATCCCTGTCGTCCCTGTTGTCCCTGTTGTCCCTGTCGTCCCCAAACAGCCACAGCGTTACCTTCGCTACGCTCGGGATAACAACTTTTCCCCTTAAAATTTTCAATTCCTCGCCACTAATTAAAAAAAATAACTATCTTTGTAGTTGATATATTGCCACTGTTGTGGTCATACAGAGAAATATTCAAGTTAAAAGATATATTTTCAATTAAAACTATTAAGACTATGTACGGAAAATTTCAGCAGTATTTGCAGGATGAGTTGGCAGAGATTAAGGCTGCCGGTTTGTACAAGACTGAGCGTATCATCGAGTCTCCACAGCGTGCAGAGATTGATGTTGCTAACCGCCCAGTATTGAACTTCTGCGCTAACAACTACCTCGGTCTTTCAGACAACCAGCGTCTTATCGACGCAGCTAAGCAGGCTTTGGACGAGCGTGGCTTCGGTATGTCATCAGTACGCTTCATCTGCGGTTGCCAGGATATTCACAAGCAGCTTGAGAAGGCTATCGCTGACTACTTCGGCACTGAGGATACCATCCTTTACGCTGCATGTTTCGATGCTAACGGTGGTGTGTTCGAGCCATTGTTCACAGCTGAGGATGCTATCATCTCTGACGCATTGAACCACGCATCTATCATCGACGGTGTTCGTCTTTGCAAGGCTCAGCGCTATCGCTATGCTAATGCCGATATGGCAGAGTTGGAAGAGTGCCTAAAGCAGGCTCAGGCTCAGCGTTTCCGCATCATCGTAACTGACGGTGTGTTCTCTATGGATGGTAACGCAGCTCCACTTGATAAGATTTGCGAGTTGGCAGAGAAGTACGATGCTCTTGTTATGGTTGACGAGTGCCACTCAGCAGGTGTATTGGGTAAGACTGGTCGCGGTATCACTGAGTTGTACGATCTTCGTGGTAAGGTTGATATCCTCACAGGTACCCTTGGTAAGGCATTCGGTGGTGCTGTAGGTGGTTTCACTACAGGTCGCAAGGAGATTATCGATATGCTTCGTCAGCGTTCACGCCCATACTTGTTCTCTAACTCACTCCCACCAGCAGTAGTAGGTGCATCTATCGAGATGTTCAAGATGTTGGAGGAGAGCGACGCTTTGCACGATAAGCTCGTAGCAAATGTTGAGCACTTCCGTTCAAAGATGGTTGCTGCAGGTTTCGATATCAAGCCTACAGTTTCGGCTATCTGCGCTGTTATGCTCTACGATGCTAAGCTTTCTCAGGACTTCGCAGCAGAGTTGCAGAAGGAGGGTGTATTCGTAACAGGTTTCTACTACCCTGTAGTTCCAAAGGGTCAGGCTCGTATCCGTGTTCAGGTATCAGCAGGCCACACTACAGAGCAGCTTGACCGTTGCGTTGAGGCGTTCATCAAGGTTGGTAAGCAGCTTGGCGTCTTGAAGTAGCATCGTGTTATAGGGGCGCACCCGCGCACTTATAATAATTGATATGGCGTGTCTTTCGAGGCACGCCATATTTAATTAGTAGAGAGTAATTAGTAATGTTAAAAAGTTTTGTTGTTTAGGACGATAAAATAATTTAGAGGGGTAGTTTTTGGCTGAGGGAACACACCCTAACCTACTTAAACTCTCTAAATTCCTTAAATTCCATATCATCCATAAGCACCCCTTACCTCTCCTGTTCTACACACTTTCGAAGCAGCTCCTCGATATCATCTATCTTGCCCATAATGGAAGCCTGCATAGCGAGCGAGAGGTTGTAGTGTGCCATATCCCCTGCCTTATGGAATAGCTCCGTGGCAATAGCGATATTTTGAGCCATACTATTTTGCTCAATAAAGCAATTGCCGTCCACAGCCGCGGCAGCAAGGAGCACTGAGATAATAGCCAGGGGATAGTCATCGGTATGTTCATCCGTACGGCGTAGATGGCGGTGACGATGGGCATATAGCATCGAACCATACTCCTTGATAGTGTAACCCCAGCGACTCTCTGTGGGCGAGAGATCAATATCAACAAGACGCATACTACCATCAGATGTGATGATGATATTCTCAGGTTTAACATCGCCATGCACCAAACACTGCCGCTTATGGCTCAGAGCCATGCGGTCAAAGGCACGACTAAGCGCAACATAGTCACACGCACCTTGGTAGAGTACAATATCTAGAGCATTACCCTCGATCCACTCCGAAAAGGCTACATCCACATACTCCAAACCACAGCCAAGCGAGATAACTTGAAGAGCCGCCAAATAGTATGATGTACGCTCGAAAAACTCCGTGAGAGGACGACCACGGTGGTAACATTTAATAAGCATGTCGCCCTCGGTGCCAGGAATTATGCACCGAGCGACGACACAATTATTACCCACCTCAATGGTCGTGGGATCGACAACAATACGACCCAAGCCACGAATATCCACCTCAGTAGCTTGAAGAGCCTTAACTATGGATAAGCAACTAACCATAGCACGGCAGAGGTTATGCTATACGCTTCAAAAGTTCTACGAGAAGTTTCCAGAACTTATCTACTGTAGAAATCTCAAGACGCTCGTCTGGAGAGTGTACGCCACGGAGTGTTGGACCGAATGACACCATCTCCAAGTGTGGGTACTTCTCAAGGAACAAACCGCACTCCAAGCCTGCATGGATAGCGCGCACCTTAGGCTCAGTAGCAAAGAGGTCACGGTAGCACTGAACAGTCTCAGTAAGGAGCTTAGACTCTGGGTTAGGCGCCCAACCTGGGTAGCCGTCAGAGTGCTCAACATCGAAGCCGGCAAGATAGAATACAGACTCTACGGTCTGTGCAGCATACAACTTTGCGCTCTCAACAGATGAACGCTGCGATGTTGTAACGGTGATAACCTCATTCTCGGTGTCGAACTTCACAGATGCAAGGTTCGATGAGGTCTCAACAAGACCTGGCATAGCGAATGACATACCAAGAACACCATTAGGCAAGCCTACAAGTGCAAGAAGGAAGTAGCAAAGCTCGTCGTTGGTCATAACCTTAGTAGGCTTAACCTCAACATCGCTAACAGCAAAGCGCATACGAGGCTCGGTGTGCTTGAACTCCTCCATCATCATCTGACCAAACTCCAAGTAACGCTCCTCAAAGTCCTCCTTCTCGGCTGCTGGAACACCAACGATAGCGTATGCCTCGCGTGGGATAGCGTTGCGAAGGTTACCGCCATCGAACTCTGCCAAGGCTACACCGAACTTATCGATAGCATTATAGAGGAAGCGCGCCATAAGCTTATTAGAGTTAGCACGACCCTTATCAATATCATCACCTGAATGACCACCAAGCAAGTCGCCAATCTCCAAGCGTACAAAGGCGTAACCTTCAGGAGCCTCCTCGCTCTCATAGTCGAGCTTAGCAACGGTGTCGATACCACCTGCACAACCAATGAAAATCTCGCCCTCATCCTCAGAGTCGAGGTTTACAAGATACTTACCTGTGAGCATGCCCTCGCCAAGACCGAAAGCACCTGTAAGACCTGTCTCCTCGTCAACAGTGAAGAGTGCCTCAATAGCTGGGTGCTCAAGGCTCTCGTCGAGCAACACTGCAAGAGCTGCAGCCATACCGATACCGCAATCAGCACCAAGGGTTGTATCCTTAGCCTTAACCCACTCGCCATCGATCCATGGCTCGATAGGGTCATTCTCGAAGTCGAACACCTTAGATGAGTTCTTCTCGCAAACCATATCCATATGCGACTGAAGAATTACGGCTGGACGACCCTCATAGCCCTTAGTTGCAGGCTTACGCATCACAACATTACCTGTCTCATCGGTCTGATACTCAATATTATGCTTCTTAGCAAACTCTATAAGCCAAGCAATAATTTTGCCCTCCTTCTTCGATGGGCGTGGCACCTGGCAAATGTCATCAAACTGCTCCCAAATAAGTTTTGGTTCTAAATCTCTGATTGTCATAATTGTATAAAATATTAGGTTAGTTATTTACTCTCTCTGTCAAAGAGGCGCACACCACGAAGTAGTGGGTTGCGGCGCTCCATTACAAATATCTCGGCTATGAGCAACAACAGCGCAACGCCGAGGAACCACTGATACTGCTCGTCGTACTCCTCGAAGGTTACCTGTGTAAGCTGTGTTGCCTCAATCTCATCAAGACGCGTAATGATATCCTCCAAACCGAAGTTATCGTTGCGCGAACGGGTGTAGATACCTCCCGTAGCCTCGGCAATATGTTGCAAGAGTGGCTCACCAAGCTTGGTAACTACCATCTTACCATCCTCATCCTCGATAAGCTCACCGTTAATCTTTAGCGGCGTACCTTCAGGCGTACCGATACCTATAGCACAGACCATAACACCCTGAGACACAGCCTGCTCGATAGCCGCCTCGGTGCGCTGATTATGCTCCTCGCCATCCGTGATAAGGATTATAACACGGCTCTTGGACTCCTTTGTGCTATCTGTGAAGGAGAGCAACGCCACCTCCAACGCCTCGCCTATATCAGTACCCTGATGCGCTATAAGCGCAGGGCTTAGACGCTTAACCATAGCTTCCGCCATCTTATAATCACCCGTGATTGGAAGCACCACCTCTGCCTCCTCTGCAAAGGCGACGATACCCAATCTATCCTCCTTCATGCGCTCCACAAGGCGCGATATAGCATATCTTGTACGCTCTATACGGCTTGGGGTGACATCCTCGGCAAGCATAGAGTTCGACACATCGACCACAAGCACAACCTCCCTGCCCTCAACCTCCGTAGTGCGGAGCTTGGAGCCTGTCTGTGGGCGGGCAAGAGCCAAGGCAAGAAAACCTATGGCAAGGCTAAAGAGTGCAATCTTTATCCAGCCACGCACACCGTTATACTCAGGCATAAGGCTCTGCAAGGTCGCCACATTGCCAAAACGGCTAATTTTTCTGCGGCGATACAACCTCAACAGAAGATATACTAAAGGTATAGCCACCACTGCAAGTAGTAGCCACAACCACTCAGGCTTTGCAAAGATAAATATATTCAGTTCATTCATGGCTACTCAAATTATGGAATACGGTTTAATACTATACGCTCAAGGATAAACTCCACACCAAGAAGTAGCAGACCAAGGAGCAACCATCCGAAATACAGCTCCTCGTATGAAGTGTAGTGGGTAATTTGTACCTCACTCTTCTCCATCTCGTCAATACGGGCATATATCTGCTTCAAAGCCTCATTATCGACCGCACGGAAGTACTCGCCGCCTGTGGTCTTAGCGATATTTCTTAGTAGCTGCTCATCAATCTCCACATCTGCCATGACATAACTCTGATTACCAAACATATCCACCGCCGGCATAGGGGCTTGACCCTTAGTACCCACACCGATAGTATAGACCTTAATACCCATATCGCAGGCTATCTCTGCCGCCATGGTAGGCGATATCTGACCTCGGTTATTCACACCATCCGTAAGCAACACCACGACCTTAGATTTCGAGCCGCTCTCACGAAGGCGGTTGATAGCCGTAGCAAGACCATTACCTATGGCTGTACCGTCATCGACAACACCACTGCGCAAGCGCGAGAGCATAGTGCCGACACTCGCCTTATCCGAAGTTAGCGGACACTGCGTAAAGGCCTCACCCGCAAAGGCTACAACCGAGATACGGTCACCCATACGCATCGAGGCGAACTCCGATGCCAGATGCTTGGATGCAGTGATACGGTCAGGCTCAAAGTCGCGTGCAAGCATAGAGCCCGATATATCCATTGCAAGGACAATATCAATACCCTCCGTAGAGCTCTCCGTAGATGAGTGTGCCTCAACAGGGCGGGCAAGAGCAACAATAAGCACCGCAAGTGCCGCAAGACGCAACACTATAGGCATATCTCTAAGCCAATAGCGCAGCGTGCGTGGCATACGCTCTGTGCCGAGTGTCGTAACACGCAACGAAGCACGACGACGACCCACAAAGATATAGTAAGCGATAACAATGGGTATTACCGCCAATAGATAAAGTATCTCTGGATTCTGAAACTGCATACTCACTACCAATTCTTCTTTCCTGGGATTAGAAGAGCCTTCTCGCCCTCCTTCAACTTCTCCTGAGTCTTATCCTCCTCAGCCTGGATAGCATTCAGCATACGCTCCTGATCGGGATTAAGCTCCTTAGGCTGTGGCTGCTCGCCCTCGTTCTGCTCATCCTCACCCTCACCTTGCTCCTCGTCAGGCTGCTGCTCAGGGTTTTGCTCCTCGTTCTCGGGCTGCTGCTGGTTATTATCTCCCTGGTTTTGCTGATTATCGTTCTTATTATCCTGGTTCTGCTGCTGATCCTGATTCTGATTTTGATTTTGCTGCTGATCCTGATTTTGCTGGTTGTCGCTCTGCTGTGGCTGCTGACGCTTCTGATCCACGATGCGCTTAGTTAGCACATAGTCATACTTGGTCTCCTTATCATCGGGATTTAGCAACAACGACTCACGAAAAGCATTTAACGCCGCCTCATACTTCTCCTCGCTAAATAGGCTCTCGCCCAAGTTACGCAACACCTCGGCACGCTGATTCTTCGTAAGTAGCGTATCTGCAGCTATAGCCTCGTAGTGACGGAAGGTGGTCTCTGCCGTAAGTGTCGAGTCCTGAGGATTTGTGCGGCGCAGATGATGATAGGCATTGGCACGGTTATACAACGCCTCATAGTTTGTTGCATCATGCTCTAAAGCCTCATTATAGCGATTATAACTTGTGTTGTAGTTATTCTTCTCGAAGTTTGAGTTACCCTCACGCACAAGTTTGCGCTCCTTATGATACTGCGCCGAGAGTGAGTCAGCACCCACAAAGAGCATCGTCACCAACACCACAACTGTAGATATGTATCTTGCCAACTTTGACATAATTACTCCTCAATCTTTGTTTCAAAGTTTATATCTCGCTTATCCTCATTATGCTCCTCGGTAACACTCTTAGTGTTCTCCACAAAGTAGTAGGCATCCGTAAACGCCTGCTCATTCTCCTCAGCGTCGGGTGTCGCCTTGGCAAACTTAACCATATCTGCCGTGCGTAGTATAGCAACAAGGGCGCTACGACTCTGGTGTGGAAGTTCCACATCCCTGAGAGCCGAGATAATCTCATCTGTGGTCATCTCCAAAGCTCCGATATCCCAACGACCATCAATATATACACGAAGAATCTCGGTCAATGATGAGTAGTAGAGCTTATGCTTGCCATCTTGCCATAGTTTTCTATTTTTGAGTTCCTCCAATGCCTTGATTGCCAAGACATGAGGTGGCAGCTTTGGTGCAGGCTTCACAACGCGCTCGCGTCCCTGCCACTTGTTGCGTATATACCACACCAACAACCAGATAAGCAACCCCAAGATTATCAAGGCAATAGTTCCGTATATGGCGTAGTCTTTTATCTCGGCAAAGATAAATGGCAAATTCTTCTGCTCGTAGAGACCCTCATCCTTAAGCATCGACTGAGCCAACTCCTTATCCACACCAAAACCCTGCTGAGATGTAGGGTCGGCCTTTAGGAAGAGTGTCGTATCAAGCTCCATAAAGTTTGCAACCTTCAAACGCAAGGTATCATCCATATAGAGCGTATCAGGCTCCTCTCTGTTCTTCTCGAAGTAGAGGATAGCTGGGCGCATAGGGATAACTCCCGTCTCCATAACCGCCAATAAATAACGCTTACGAAGCTGCAGCCTACGACCATCTACCTTGATAGTGTCCAGCGGATAATCCTCCACAAGTTCAAATATATCCTCGTCGTACTTCTCGTATGTCGAAATCGACTGCTTCGCCTTAGCCTCCTCACGAAGCTCCTTAGGCGTTAGGTTACTGCCAAATACAGGAATACCTATCTCCGTAGCACGATCCTTCTCAATATCGATGATATACTCCACCCAGTCGCCCACCTCGACACTATCCTTCGAGAAGCGCGCTGTGATTGTTGGCTGCTCAGCCATGGCAACACCCACGCAGAGCATCGCCACAACACCCATAAGCAGAGTATATATTTTGCGGGGCTTTATCATCGTGTCTTAAACATCTTTATAAGTTCCACAACATAGTCACCATCTGTCGATACCTCAGCGACATCCACACGGTTATGCGTAAGTAGGCGCGACATCTTAGCCGTACGCTCCTCATAGCTTCTTCGCCAAAAGTCGCGCACACGGTGTGATGAGCTATCCACCCACTGCACAGCACCACTCTCGGAGTCCTCCATCTCGATGATACCGACATCAGGAAGCTCCTTATCGCACTTATCAAAGATATGTATAGTCATCAAGTCGTGCTTTGAAGA
>JAZRRF010000073.1:0-6585 GCA_045650465.1 Alistipes sp. | reverse complement strand
AATAAAAATTATAATAAAATAAAAATATAAAATGTTGATAAAACAATATACCCAGAGTTATTAACACAATCAACATCTATTATTATTTTTATAATTTATTATTTATATAAATATAGTATAAAAAAATAAAAATATAATGTTGACAAGTTGTTGAGGGTGGCGCCTGTAACACTCTTTGTATTTCAAAGAAATACTATAAAAGCAGATTCAGTGTTATACAAACAAATTCTCATATATTGGTCTATAGGTTGAAAATCAAATATTTTTGACTAATTACACCATTTTTTTAGTATATTTGCATAATTTTAGGCTGAATATATCTAATTATGCAGATAGCTAATAGTAAAATAGAGGAGCTAAGAGAGTTACTTCTCGTGCCACAAAATATAGTGATTCTATCACATACTAACCCTGATGGTGATGCTATAGGTTCTTCATTGGCCTGGGCAGAGGTGTTGTCAAGTAAGGGACATAATGTCAAGTGTATAGTTCCTAATAGATTTCCATACTACTTGGAGTTTATGCCTAATAGTAGCTCTGTTGTCATATATAAGGACGATAAAGATGGTAGCACTAACGATATGGTGCGTAGGGCTGATATAATCTTCTGTTTGGATTTTCATACCATGTCACGACTTGATGGTCTAAGTGATGTTATTGATGAGAACCAGCATGCTAAGCGTGTGCTTATAGACCACCACTTAGATCCTGTAGAGGATTTTGATATTATGGTATCATACCCTGAGGCATCGAGTACCTGCTACCTCGTGTCGCTTGTTATCGAGCGATTGTTTGGTGCTGAGTCTATAACCAAGAGTATGGCCGAAAATCTCTTTGTTGGTATGATGACCGATACAGGAAACTTTGCCTTCTCAACTCTTACTCCTGACCTTTTCCGTGTGGTATCCATATTGGTGAATACAGGTATCCATGTACCAACAATACATAACAATGTCTATAACTCATTCTCAGAGGGTCGTGCGCGTCTGTTTGGATATGTGATAAATCGCAAGATGAAAATCTTCCATAATGGTACTGTGGCGCACATGTCGCTTACAAGTGACGAGATGAAAAGGTTCTGGTTCCAGCAGGGTGACTCCGAGGGCTTTGTGAACTATCCTCTAACAATTAAGAAGATGAAGATGTCGGCGATGTTTACTGAGCATAATGATTTTATCCGTGTGTCACTACGCTCGCGTGGTGATATAGATGTAAATGTCTTTGCTCAGCGATACTTTAATGGTGGAGGTCATAAGAATGCTGCTGGTGGTAAGTCGTTTATGTCGATGCCAGAGACGATTAAACACTTTGAAGCATCCATCAAGGAGTATGCTAAGGAGGGACTTCTTTAGTTTGTAAGAGTTTTAATTACATATAAAGTTTATAATCTACAATAACAACTCATAATATGTTGAAAACCTATTTTCGACTTCTTAGTTTTGCTAAACCTCTAAGCCGTTACACCATACCATACTTTATATTTGCTGCGTTGCATGCGGTATTCAATACCTTTAACTATGCAATGATTATCCCTATTCTTAATGCTATGTTTACGGCAGATGGTGGCTTTATCTTCACACCACTATACTCACTGCCTCATATAACAATCAACGAGGAGGGTTTTAATCTTGTGTTATCGTATATCTACACAATGTTCTTCGGTGAGGAGTTTGTGCAGATGAAGTTTCTTGCAATGTTAGGTGTTGTAACCGTTGGTATGAACCTTCTAAGTAACCTCTTCCGTTACGCTTCGGCAATGACAGTTGAGAGTCTTAGAATAAACACACTTCGCCGTATGCGTAACACAATGTTTGCGCATGTTGCAAATATGAATGTTGGTTACTTTAGCAATCAGCGTAAAGGTGATATTATGTCGAAGATTACACAGGATGTTATGGTTGTACAATATTGTATTACCAACACCTTACAGGTAGCCTTCCGTGATCCACTTCTTATCATCGGTTATATGACACTTATGATAGGTATCTCATGGCAGCTATCGCTCTTTGCAATACTCTTCCTACCTATTGTCGGTCTTGTTATTGGTCGTATAGTTAAGCGTCTTCGTCACCCTGCAAAGCGTGGTCAGGAGCGTATGGCAGACCTTGTATCTGTGGTGGATGAGTCGCTTTCGGGTATTAAGATTGTTAAGGGCTACAACGCTACAAACTTCATAGTAGATAAGTTTAAAAAGATTAACGCAGATATGTCGCGCCTACTACTCTCTATGGCGCGTCGTCAGCAGTTAGCCTCACCAATGAGTGAGTTCTTAGGTATCACAGCCGTAGCTATCATCTTGGTATTTGGTGGTTCACTTGTGGAGCATGGTATGGTTACAGGTGCAGGTTTTATCGCCTTTGTAGCTGCCTTTTCGCAGATTACACGCCCTTTGCGTTCGTTTATTGACCAGTTTGCTAATATCAATCAAGGTGTTGCTGCAGGTGAGCGTATCTTCACTATCATAGATGCTGAGAATGAGGTTGAGGATAAGAGGGGTGCTAAGGAGTTTAAGGGCTTGAATGAGTCTATCGAGTTGCGTAATGTGGAGTTTTCATACGAGGATGAGCGTAAGGTTATAAACAAGGTTAACATCAAGATAAAGAAGGGTGAGACTGTGGCATTGGTAGGACCTTCAGGTGGTGGTAAGTCAACACTCAGTGAGCTTATACCTCGCTTCTATGATGTTGATGCGGGTGAGGTTTTGTTTGATGGTATTCCTGTGGGTGACTATACCCAGGAGTCTATACGCGCTAAGATGAGTATCGTATCACAGGAGACTGTACTCTTCAACGATAGCATCGAGGGTAATATCCTTATGGGTCGCCCTACAGCCACACATGAGGAGGTTGTTGAGGCTTGTAAGGTGGCTAATGCTCATGGTTTTATCATGGACAGCGCGGAGGGCTATGATACAAATATTGGTGATAGAGGAACAAAACTTTCGGGTGGTCAGCGTCAGCGTCTAAGTATTGCCCGCGCTGTATTGAAGAATCCTGAGATTTTGATTCTCGACGAGGCAACATCGGCTCTTGATACCGAGAGCGAGAAGCTTGTTCAGGATGCCCTTACAAATTTGTTGAAGGGTCGTACATCGGTGGTTATTGCTCACCGACTAAGTACCATATACAATGCCGACCGTATCTATGTTATTGATGAGGGTCGTGTAGCTGAGGAGGGTACACATAAAGAGCTTTTAGAGAAGGGTGGTATATATGCCCATCTTATAGAGATGCAGAGTTTCTCATAATGAAAAAGGCTATAATCATTGGTGCCTCTTCGGGTATAGGTCGTGCAGTTGCGTCACTCCTTGTTGAAAAGGGATGGCGTGTGGCTATTACTGCGCGCCGTACAGATGCTCTGGATGAGCTTCGTGTAATGTATGGTGTCGATAGGGTGATGACCATGGCTATGGATGTTACCAAGGCTGAAGCAACAACATCTCTTGATAATCTCCTCAGTGAGTTTGGTGCTCCCGACCTACTCTTTTATGCCTCGGGTATTGGTGGTCAGAATAGGGAACTCGATATTGAGAAGGAGTTAGATATAATACGCACAAATTGCGAAGGTATGGTGCGTGTTGTGGATCACTTCGTAAACTATGTACGCCGCAGCGAAGAGTATAACAAGAGGCATAAGGCACATATCGCTGTTATAACCTCCGTTGCAGGTACACGCGGCATAGGCACCGCAGCGGCATACTCTGCATCTAAGGCTATGCAGAGTGAGTATATCACCGCTCTATCGCAACTATGTCATATGGAGTATATACCAGCGCAGTTTACCGATATACGCCCTGGTTTTGTGAAAACTGCAATACTTAATCCTCAGAAGCGCTATCCTATGCTTATAAGTGTGGAGCGTGCTGCACAGCATATCTATCGCGCCTTAAAGCGTAAGAGAAGAGTATTTATATTTGATTGGCGTTTTAAGCTTCTTGTAGCTTTTTGGCACCTCATACCACGATTTATATGGGAGCGACTCAAGGTTAAGAACTAAGGTTCGAAGTTACATCTTAAGGCTATGGGCGTAGGCTTATTAGCCTTAATTTTTGTTATCATACTATCGAGGTATCTTTGAATATCATCCCTTAGTCTCTTATATAGTGGTGAGTCTGTATAATTCTCGTTATCAAGAAGAACATCCCTTATAGAGCGCAGAGTGTTTGTGTAGTTCTGAAGCTCATTTTTAAGTGCCACACCCTCAACCTTGGAGTTGTTTATCTTAGCTACTGATAGCTGTCTTAGCTTATCACACACGGATGTAAGAAGTGGCATAACCACATTATCCATCAATGTATGACCATGCATATAGAGATAGCAGTTATCAGCCGTCACACCTTGTTTCTCTACCTCATGGGCTAGACTCTCTACATCATCCATAATCTCTGGATTATCCCTCTTCAATGCCTCAACTCTACGCTCCACATTGCGCTGTAGCCATGCTAAGGTGAATTCACCATTGTGTCGTATATCTACATATCCAAGGCGTACCGAGGCACGAAACTCAGCGAGAGTAAAGAGCCTCTCGGTATGGTGTAGTGCTGAATATAGATACCACAAAAATAGAGGATATATAACTTTTGAGTACTCAGCCATGAAGCGCACAAAGTCGAAGATACGAGTATCGTTCTTCGTTGCTTTAACACATACATTGTGTAGCGATGGAGCATAACATAGATAGTTCTCCGTAGCGTAGGTGTATGTGTGGAACATATTATTTGCTTCGAGCAACTTTGCCGACTGTTCTGTAGCACCATCAAAGAGGTAGTCGAAGTCGGAATCAACGCATAGTAGAACGCTATCAGCTTCGGTTTTTCCCACCATAGACATAAGCACCTGCTTACCCTTTGGTAGATCGTCACGATTGGGCACAGATATCTCGAAACGCAGATATGGATTCTTGAAGTGATCGAATATACCGCGCCAAAATGCGACATCCTCATACCCCTCAACAAAGACATGTACAAGATACCTATCATCCTCAGGAGGTAGAATATCTGGCAGCTTATTAGGGTTGTAGTGTGTAGGGTCACTACTCTTTGTTTTGCGTTTCTTTGTATTCATAGCGTAAAGTTACAAAATTTTTATCAATTTTGTTATAATATCTACTATTCCAGAAAATTATTTTTAATGACAATATTTGCGTGATTGTTTGCAATTTTAATTATTGTTCGTATATTTGCGAACAATAAACAATATATAAACATGACTAATAGGGATTATACCGTTAAGCAAGAGCAACTTGCACGCTTTGCAAAGGCGCTTGGACATCCTGCCCGCATCGCCATAATGAACTTTCTTGCTGGGCAGACAACTTGTTATTTCGGTGACATTCACGAAGAGTTACCTATCGCCAAAGCGACAGTATCTCAGCATCTCAAAGAGTTAAAGGAGGCAGGTTTGATACAAGGTGAGGTCGAAACTCCAAAAGTTAAGTATTGTATAAATAGAGATAATTGGAGTATGGCGAAGGCTCTTTTCGCAGAGTTTTTCGACAATTGTGCTTGTAAACGAGAGAGTTGCTGTAAATAACAGCCTCTTTTTTTACCAATTATATTCGTTATTCTACGAACTACGAATAATATAAAAATTCAAAGCTATGAGAAAAGTATTATTGATTCTTACCCTATGTGTGGGTATCATCTCTTGCTCTGGCGGCAGGAGACCGGTGGTGGTTGAAACCAATGAAACTAAAAGGGATGTTGTGGAGGTGTTATTCTTCCACGGAGGTCAAAGTTGTGCAAGTTGTAGGGCGATAGAAAGTACAACAGAGGAGTTACTCAAAGAGTATGAAGAGTTAATAGAGTGTGGAGAGTTAATATACTCGAAACTTGACCTTATTGACAATCAAGTGCGGGCAGATAGGTACGGAGTTGTGTGGTCATCGCTACTTGTAATCGATTATGATGATGAAGGAAACGAGCGAGTAACAGATCTAACAGATTACGCCTATACAGATGTGATGACCAACAACGAGAGGTTAAAGAGTCGACTCCGCAAGGTAATTGATAACTATCTAACAGAGTAGTATATGGAGTGGTTACAATCACTATTGGATAGCTCTACAACGCCAGCAGTAACGGCATTTCTGCTTGGTCTGCTTACGGCTCTTTCGCCTTGTCCGTTGGCGACCAATATCGCTGCCATCGGCTACATTGGCAAGCATATCGAGAGCCGAAAAGGGGTGTTTGTGCAAGGCTTGCTCTATACTTTGGGTCGTACGATTGCCTACACGCTACTTGGGGTGGTGCTGATTGCAGTCTTACGGAACGGTGCAAGCGTATTCGGCATTCAAAAGTTCATAGCGACCTATGGCGAGTTGATTATGCCACCTGCATTGTTGCTTATGGGAGTGTTTATGCTATTTGGCAACCGACTTAATCTGCCCTCATTCGGCTTTGGTGATAAGGGCGAAGGGTTGGCTCAACGAGGTGGATTTGGTGCATTGATGTTGGGTGTACTCTTTGCCTTGGCATTCTGTCCGACGAGCGGAGTTTTCTACTTCGGAATGTTAATTCCGATGTCGGCGAGCGTGTCGATGGGCTATCTGTTACCGATACTCTTTGCCATTGCAACCGCCTTGCCT
>JAZRRF010000072.1:0-2189 GCA_045650465.1 Alistipes sp. | reverse complement strand
CTCGTGCTTACCCACTCTACCCACTCTACCCACTCTACCTCAAGACTGCACGAAGCACACCCTACTTTTCACTTTATAGCTTCGCGCCGCAGGCACCATACTTTTCAGTTTTCACCTTTCACTTTGTATATTTCCCTTGATCCTCTCCAATCCTGCGCGGGGCATAGGTGTAGAGGATGCAATCGCCGAAAACTCCTCGTCAGTCATTTCAAGCCACGCATCGCTATCAAGCACAAGGGGGTCGATAACGGGGTCGAAGCGAGGATTGGTATGTAGTGGTGCTTTTATGTTGTAGGGACATACCGTCTGACATCTATCGCAGCCGAATATCCAGCCATCGAGTTCTATCGCCTCACCACTCGCCATAGGCTCTATGGTGCGGCACGATATACATCGGCGTGTATCCACCGTTCTATTGTCGCGTATGGCACCATTAGGACACGCCTCAATACACCTGCGACACTCTCCACATCCGACACTCTCCATTGGACTATCATACTCATCCACAACATCATCCATAACGATCTCGCCAAGTAGCAACATCGAGCCATGATGAGGTGTTACAAGCAGAGAGTTGCGACCTATCCATCCAAGCCCTGCACGATGAGCATAGCTCTTCTCGGATAGTGGTGCCGAGTCGGTGAAGATACGAAAACGCAAGTTTGGAGAGTACGCCTTAAGTTGCTCCGCAACATTAGAGAGCATCTCCTTAATAGTAATATGATAATCGCACGCGAGCGCGTACGAGGCAATCTTTGTTCTGCAACCATCAGGATACCCCCTGCTTATCTCTGACAAATAAGCTACGCCACACACCACGACACTCTGTGCCCCCTCCACAAGTTTCGCGGCATCAAAGCGTTTTTCCGTGTTTCGCTCCATATATGTAAGCGTAGAGTTACACCCCTCGGCTAACCACTCCGAAAAGTGTAAATATTCATCATGCAAAGATATAGCAGGAGCTATACCCACTATGTCAAATCCCGCATCTTTTGCGGCGTTTATGATTAAATTTCGAGGTATCATTGAAATAATTTGGCACAAATTTAACATTTTTTAATAAATAATAGCTAACTTGCACCCGATTTGTGCTACAAATCTAAACTTAACAATGAATAATTATGACTTTTAACACTCTTCATGAGATATTGATACACAGTGTTGAGAAGTTCTCAGACCGCTTAGCCTTTGCCATGATAGGTGGCGAGGAGGTCACTTACAAGGAGGTGGGCAAGCGCGTAGAGACTATTCAGGAGTTACTTCTCAATGCGGGCGTAGGTGCTGACGATAAGGTTGTCATCCTTAGTAGCAGCATGCCAAACTGGGGTGTATCATACTTCGCCATCACCTCTGCAGGTATGGTTGCAGTGCCTATTCTCCCAGACTTCACAAGCGACGAGCTTGACCTAATCATTGCACACTCTGAGGCTAAGGCTATACTTGTATCGGATAAGCTATACACCAAACTCTCGAAGGAGACTTTGGAGAGGATGAATATCGTAATCCGTACTAAGGGTCTAAATGTTGTCACTCAGCGTGTTACCGAGCGTGCCGAGAAGCGCACACCAAAGCCCGAGGATTTGGCCGCTATCATCTACACCTCGGGTACTACATCCAAGCCTAAGGGCGTTATGCTCTCGCACTACAACATCGCAGCACAGACAGATATCATCAAGCCTCTGTTCTGCTACAATGAGAACGATGTGTTGCTCTCGATACTTCCGTTGGCACACACCTACGAGTGTACTCTCGGTATGATCTACCCATTCTCACGCGGTGCTCAGGTACACTACATGGATCGTCCACCTACCGCCTCGGCACTCATGCCTGCCTTGGCACAGGTGCGCCCTACGGTTATCGCCTCAGTGCCACTTATTATGGAGAAGATATATCGTGGCAAGGTGCGCCCAACATTTGATAAGAACCCTATCACACGCAAACTATATGGCTGGGACTGGTCACGCAAGCTACTACATAAGGTTGCGGGCAACTCACTCAAGAAACTCTTTGGTGGTCGCATGCGCCTCTTTGCTATTGGCGGCGCTAAGTTCGATAGCGAGGCCGAGCGCTTCCTCTATGAGGCAGGCTTCCCTTACGGTATCGGCTATGGTCTTACCGAGACAGCGCCACTCCTTGCAGGTGCTGTAGGAGATATGGTCCGCGTAGGCTCTACAGGTCCTTCACTTCCA
>JAZRRF010000071.1:0-16551 GCA_045650465.1 Alistipes sp. | reverse complement strand
AGGTAACATCGACTACGATGAGATGGAGACTCTCGCTTTGGTGCATAAGCCAAAGCTTATCATTGGTGGTGCTTCGGCATTCTCTCGTGAGTGGGATTATAAGCGTATGCGCGAGATTGCAGATAAGGTGGGTGCTTTGTTGCTTGTGGATATGGCTCACACTGCAGGTCTTATCGCTGCTGGTTTGTTGGACAACCCAGTTAAGTATGCACACATCGTAACATCTACAACACACAAGACACTTCGTGGTCCTCGTGGCGGTATCATCCTTATGGGTAAAGACTTCGATAACCCATGGGGCTATACAACTCCTAAGGGCGTAGTTAAGAAGATGTCGCAGATTTTGAACTCTGCCGTATTCCCAGGTATCCAGGGCGGTCCATTGGAGCATGTTATTGCAGCTAAGGCTGTAGCCTTTGGTGAGGCACTAACTCCAGAGTATAAGGAGTATCAGCAGCAGGTTGTTAAGAACTCTCAGGCTTTGGCTGAGGCTCTTACAAAGCGTGGCTATAAGATTGTATCTGGCGGTACTGATAACCACCTTATGTTGGTTGACCTTCGCACTAAGTTCCCAGAGCTTACAGGTAAGCTTGCTGAGAAGTGCTTGGTAGCTGCAGATATCACTACAAACAAGAATATGGTTCCATTCGACTCACGCACTCCATTCACAACATCTGGTTTGCGCTTCGGTACTCCTGCAATCACTACTCGTGGTGTTAAGGAGGATAAGATGGACTATATAGCAGAGCTTATCGACCGCGTACTCTCTGACCCAGAGAACGAGGAGAACATCGCAGCAGTTCGCAAGGATGTGAACGCTATGATGGAGCAGTATCCTTTGTTTGCTTGGTAGAGGATAAATTAACTATATGGGGCTGTCCAAACTCTTGGGCAACCCCATTTTTATATTAACATAGAGTATATTGAAAATGAAGAGATTTATAACTTTAGCTTTGGCTCTTATGGCTGTGGGTACGCTTAGTGCACAGCAGAATAAGGGTGGCATCACCGAGGAGATGATGCAGGAGATTCGCTCGGGTCAGACAAATAGTCAGGCGGAGAAGGCTGCGCGCAATGCGTTGGCTCTAAACTCTGTTTCGGAGCTTGCAACTAATGCTGATAACCTTGCTATGATTGATACTAACTTCTCACATCGTGTACGCACCAAGGGTATCACTGACCAGCATCAGTCGGGTCGTTGCTGGTTGTTTACAGGTCTCAATGTCTTGCGTGCCAAGATGATTGATGACCTTGACCTTGCAGAGTTGACATTCTCACACAACTATCTATTCTTCTACGATCAGTTGGAGAAGTCTAACCTATTCCTTCAGGGTGTTATCGACACTAAGCACCTTCCTATGGATGATCGTCAAGTGGAGTGGTTGTTCAAGAACCCACTTAGCGATGGCGGTCAGTTTACGGGTGTGTCAAACCTTGTTATGAAGTATGGTGTTGTGCCAGCAGAGATTATGCCTGAGAACTATCAGTCGAATAATACAACACAGGTAGGTAATCTTCTTAAGCTTAAGTTGCGCGAGTATGGTTTGGTGCTTCGCGCTCAGAAGGATCGCCGTGCACCTGTGGCTCTTAAGACAGAGATGTTAAAGGAGATTTACTCTATGTTGGTTCGTGCCTATGGTGTGCCTCCAACAGAGTTTGAGTGGACGCTTCGCAACAAGGAGGGTGAGGTAGTATCTACAAAGAACTATACTCCACAGTCATTCTATAAGGAGTATTTCGGTGATATAGACCTTGAGAATAATTATGTTATGGTGATGAATGACCCATCACGCGAGTATTATAAGGTTTACGAGATTGAGTATGATCGTCATGTTTACGACGGTGATAACTGGGTGTATCTAAATCTTCCTATTGATGAGGTTAAGGCATTGGCTATTGCCTCTATCAAGGATAATACTGCGATGTACTTCTCTTGCGATGTGGGTAAGTATCTTCTCTCTAAGAAGGGTACACTCGATATTGCTAACTTCGACTATGAGTCGTTGATGGGTGTTGAGTTCCCAATGAACAAGGAGGAGCGTATCCGTACATTCGCAAGTGGCTCATCGCACGCTATGACTCTTATTGCTGTTGACCTTGACGAGCAGGGTAACGCTAAGAAGTGGATGGTTGAGAATAGCTGGGGTCCATCAGCTGGTTGGAAGGGTAACCTTATTATGACAGATGAGTGGTTCGAGGAGTATATGTTCCGCGTTGTTGTGGATAAGAAGTATATTCCTGCCGAGACTTTGAAGCTCTTGGAGCAGAAGCCTATTATGTTGCCATCGTGGGATCCTATGTTTGCATATGAGGAGTAATCTATGGCACAGGAGATAGAACGAAAATTTTTGGTTGTGGGCGAGTATAAACATCTCGCCCACACTTCTTCTCATCTGACGCAAGGATATATTGCTTCGGGTAAGCGTACGGTGCGTGTGCGTATCAGCGATGAGCGTGCATGGTTGACTATTAAAGGTCCATCGAAGAATGGTGGGTTGTCGCGCTATGAGTGGGAGATGGAGATTGATAAGAGCGATGCCTTGGAGCTTATGGAGCTATCCGAAGGTTCTCTTATAGATAAGCGTCGCTATTTGGTGGAGTATGAGGGACACATCTTTGAGGTTGATGAGTTCTATGGCGATAATGCTGGCCTTATGCTTGCCGAGGTGGAGCTAAAATCAGAGGATGAGGAGTTTGCTTGCCCTGAGTGGTTGGGGCGTGAGGTTACGGGTATAAAGCGCTATTATAACTCTCATCTTAGGGCATATCCATACAAGGATTGGGATGAGGAGGAGCGATAAAATCAGAGGGGTGGCGGAGTTCGTCCGCACATCCCCTCATCATCCGAGCATGCTCGAAATTAAACTTTATACTTAAACTATGCAATTGGTAAAAGGTGTTATTTATATGCTATTGCTCAATCCATGATTACCGTTTCATCTATCTCAATGCCCCAATCAAATAGGTCTGCAGCGCACTGCATTTGCATGTCGGTTAATGTTTGTTGAGCGTTGCTATCGCCAACAACTGCATTGAAGAATGCTTGTGTCGAAGGGTAGTATCTCTTTACACTCTTCGAGAAGCAGTCGTAAAATGCTCGTTGAGCCTGATGATTTAGTCCTGAAGGGAGTATTCCCTCCTCCACGAGATATGGATATGGGTAGATGTTGCGCATGTTGTGTGGATTGGCATTTAGCTCCTCGACAATGGTCGATACAACATATACCTCCACGGTGTCACCTCTGCCAGGAAGTTCTATAAATGTTGTGTAGATAGGGTAGTCTATCTCTATTGCCTCAACAACATTGCCACTAAAGTCGTTAAACTCCGCCTCTTCGAGATTATCAAGATAGACCATATCGCGGTAGGCGCGTAACTCACGGCGTAGTTGCTCACGCTCCATATCGCCCCATCTCTTCTCTCTTGAGCATCCAACTCCAGACGCTGCTATAGCAGCCATGGTGATAAATAGTAAAATCTTTTTCATTGTTCTATGTGTTTTGGTTTGTCCCCACTATCTGCAACAGTCGTGCCACGCTCACCACGCTCATATATTGAGGTTACATAGACGGTAAATACAGGGAACATCGCCATGCCTATTATAGGTAGTATTACGCATATCACCTTTCCTATGGTTGTTACGGGAAATATCTCCGCCCCAACAGTTGTCATATTCATACATGCCCACCATAATGCATCGCCAAAGCTCTCAACGCTACTATTCACAGGGGCTTCATACTCGTAGAAGAACAGAGCAGCAAAGTAGGTGCATATAACCACTGTGGCTATATATGCCCATAGTATGCGTGTTGCACGACCTTCTATAAGCCATCGTAGTGTTATATATAGTGCCATTACGGCGCGTAGCATGACTATGCCGCTGAGGATGATTGTGTCGCTATGACTCAATTCTATGCCGATGTTTTGTACTATAAAATGATAAGGTATCGATAGTAGCAACATGAGGAAATTTCGAGCAAAGAAGTGCCATGGGCGCTTGTTACTGAGCATGAGTGCAAAGAAGTCAATGATAAAAATAATGCATACTATGAGCATTGCCCAGTAATATAGCCCGGAGAATTGTGTTAACTCCTCAGTGTAGAGTATCTCAATGGATAGTGAGGCGAGTAGCAAGATGCTTGCAAAGAGTGTTAATATATTTATTGTGCGTAAAGCCATGTGTTGTTTCTGCATAGCTCTGGCAATTTTAATGCCATTTAATTGAAATTTAAAAGGTATGATTGAAATATTTTTATTACCTTTGTATGAATATTTTTGTCATGTTGCAAATTGGGGTGAATAAGCTATATAACTATTTAATACTAAGGTAAATGAAACGATTTTTTCTTTTTGTTTTTGCAATTGTTTCCATGTCCCTAATTTCATGTAGTGGTGATGGAGATGGTGCAAAATTTAAGATGGTCCTTGAGACTGAAAGCGAGGTAGCCCTTGATATGTATGGCAAGGATGTAAATATTGGCTACAAAATCATCGGTGCTGAAGGTTCTGTTGCTGATGTTAAGTTTAGCGACCCCTCTTGGGTAAGAGTAATGGAGCATAGCTCTGGTCAGCTAAAGTTGAGAGTCTCAGACAACCTTACAGGTGGTAGCCGCATGGTAGCAGTGACACTAAGCTATGGTGGTAGCTCTGCATCTGTGATTATCAACCAGTTGGGTGAGGCATATGTGCCAATTATCACCTCTAAGTCAGGTGATAAGATTGAACTTGAGCGCGCAGGCAGCAAGGTGCGTATCGAGTATCAGTTGGAGAATATCAATGACAAAGATTATATTTATGTTAAAACCTCGGCAGATTGGATCTACTCTATCGACACAAATGTTGATGGTTATGTTGAGCTTGGTGTGGCAACCAATAACTCTAAGGCTCTGCGTAGCACAACAGTTACTGTGGGCTATGGCGTAGCATCGTTCGATGTTGAGTTATCGCAGCGTGGTGATGGTGATGTTCGCTTTGTGGCATCTGTCATGGAGGGTGAGTATTATGGTGATGCTCGAAGCCCAGGTGCTGGAAACTACTGGTTTTCGCTAAGCGATAGAGGCTTCGATGCTGAATCTAAGGCTTATCCAAGCGCCACTTACTATCGTATTGATGCCTATGGTGAGGTATATAGTGGTTATGACATGATGGTCCCTATTCCAAATGGTGTCTATACCTTTGATAAGGATAATACCTACGCTAAGGGTACATTCACCGGAGAGTATAGTGGTCTCTGGGTGACAAACAAGAATGGTAAGCGTGAGGGTGCTATTGCAACCTTTGAGTCGGGTACACTTGTAGTTGAGGATGGTAAGATAACATTGGATGTTGTTGTTGATGGAGAGGCTCACCATGTTGAGTATGTTGGCAATACATCTATATATGATGCACAGGATACCGTTACTGTCTATTCAACACTTGATGGAGACTATGAGGCGGATCTATCGAACCACAGCCTAATTTATGAGTGCTATGGTGACTACTATGAGTTTGGCTACACCAACTGGATGATTGTTATCATGCCTAATGATGGCAGTGGCGACTGCTTCCAGTTTGACTTTATCACAGGTTATACAACCCCTGAGGAGGGCTTCTGTGGTGAGTATGTCTCATCGGACTACTTGGCTCAGAACTCATTTATCCCTGGTTGGACAGATGGTACGAACTTGCTATGTAGTTGGTTCTTTACAGCCGACCAGAAAGAACTTGCACCATTCCGTGGTGGTAACATGTCTATAAAGGATAATGGTGATGGTACTATAACAGTAGATATTGATGTTAAGGATGACCTACGCAACAGAATCACTGCTACATGGACAGGTACACCTATCGAGAATCAATAACAACTAAAACTATAAAATCTATGAGAAAATTATTCGGATTATTGGTGCTCTCAGCCATTTTTGCTATGGTGGGATGTACCGAGCAGAACAATGAGCCACAGGCTACATCGTTCACACTTGCTAAAACTGAGTTGGCTGTGCCAAGCGAGGGTGGCGAGCAGGTCGTTGACTACACTATTGTAAACCATCAGCAGGGTGCTGTGGTTGTAACCAGCTGCAAGGCTAATTGGATTAAGGATCTTAGCACGGCTACAGTCGGTCAGATTAAGTTTAAGGTTGCTCCAAACTATAGCAATGAGGAGCGTGAGACTGTAATCAGTGTATTGTACACAGGTGTAGATGAGAAGTCTGAGATTAAGGTTAAGCAGGGTGCATCTGATAAGCCTTTGTTTGCCTATGAGGTGGTTGTTAATGAGCCTACACATCTATCTCTCAATGTTACGCCTGCTGATCTAACATCTGCGTATGTGTGTCGTGCATATACCGAGGAACACATCAATACCTTTGCGCTCTTCGACGACCAGGATCTTATCTCATACGATATGTCAGCTATTGAGTATGAGGCGATGTTTAACGGTCAGTCGCTATTAAACTACTTGCAGAATATTACCCATAAAGGTAAGGGCTTTGATATTGAGTTTACACGCCTTTTCCCAGACACTAATTATGTTGTCTATTGCTATCATGTTGATCTTACAACTGGTGAGGGATATGGAACTGTTTATCGTGAGGTTATCCGCACTGCAAAGCCTACGACTGTGGAGTTTGATGTTGAGCAGGTCTTTGATGTTTATGGCGCTACTGTAACACAGACTATCACTCCTGCCGATAAGAATATTTACTACTTTACAGGTTATTGGAGTGTTCAAGACTTCTATAATTACTATGGCATGAGTGCCGAAATGGAGGAAACCTTGATAACTAAGTGGAACGAGAGTGTATCCTTGGGTATAAGCAGTGGCTACCAGCCATATCAGATTGTTGAGGAGCGTTGCTTCAAGGGTGATAAGGTTATCGTTCATGATGAGCTTAAGGCTGAGACTGATTATGTATTCTATACCTTCTCAGTGAATGGCGAGACAGGTTTTGCTTCGTCGGATATTATCATCGAAAAGATCACAACTGAAGAGGCGTATGCATCGGGTATGACCATTGATATTGAAGTAAAGGATATCTTCTACACCACTGCAAATGTCTATTGGACAGCCAGCGATCCTAAGGGTAAGTTCGTGCGTTCAGTATTCACCAAGGCAGAGTTTGACTCATGGGGTGCAACTGATAAGGATAAGATTGAGAGCTTCTATGCTAAGCATGGACCTATTGTCTGTGAGGGTCAGACAGATATGAACCTCACAAACCTTATTGCAGGAACAGAGTATGTTGCCTTTGCTTGGGGTCTTGATGGTGATACACCTAATACAGGCATCTTTAAGAAGGAGTTTAGAACCCTTAGTGATGTCCCAGGAAACTCAGACATAAGCCTTGATTGGTCAACATTCTATAATATTGCAGAGGTTGCAGATGTAGATGCTGAGCATTGGGGAGGCTATGCTTCATACGAGAATACGGCTCTTGTGCAGATGTCAATCACTGGCGTTAATCCGTCGGATGAGGTTTATATCATGGTAACAACAATGCCTATAGACTACTATTCTAAGGAGTCTGAGTGGTTGCGCGATGTGGCTAAGGAGCAGTATATGTTGAATCTATACTCAACATATAACTATGTGGCCGAGTATGAGAAGGAGTACACTGTTGTTGCTGTGGCTAAGGATGCGAATGGCAACTATGGTAAGCTCTTCATACAGGAGATGTATCTCTATGCAAGCGATGATGAGGATGTAGCTAACTACTCATATGTAGCAAATAACTAATCTTAAAAGTAAGCATTTGAGGGGGAGATTACTTAATTTTCTCCCTCTAATGTTTTTAGATTGGTAAATGTTTAGTATATTTGAAGCGTCGAGATAAATATTTAATGCAATACTGTAACATGAGAAGACTTTTTGCAAAACTGTTATGCTACATTGCTGTGGTCGTAGGCATGGTTGCCTGTGTCGAGAAGAAAGGTGGTGTAGCTCCTACAATCACACTCACACCCGTTGAGAGTGATGCGCAGTCGATAACTTTTGTTATCAACACAACAAATGCTGAGAGTAGCGCCTATATGCTTTATGATGGTGAGAGCGTTGCTGTAGATGAAATTTTTGCTAAGGGAACAAAATCTAAAGGTGACCTTATTACCATCAAAGATCTACGACCAGAGACCAAATACTATGTTGCTGCTGCAGCTCGCAATGGCGATATTGAGGTTATGGCTGAGCCTATCATGATGACTACAAAGTCGGCGGGTAATGGCGGCGATAATGGCGGCGATGATAATAATGGTGGTAATGGCAACCTCCCGGATATTGATGGCGTAGAGAATATCGTAATCACCAAGAGCAAGGATGGTCGCTGGTATGAGCCATATAACTACTATGTTACCTTTGTGCGTGATAATGGTGATCGTATCGTGCTTGATTTCTACACCCTTGATGAGACTATGAGCCTATACTTGCCATATGGTCAGTACTCCTTTGCATCTAACTACCATCCATACACCATTCACCCTGAGTCATCAGGCTACTTCCTTGCAGGTATGGGCGATGGTGAGGGCTTCCACTTTACAGATGGTTATGTTTCTGTAGATGTTGTTGATGGCTACTACGCTATCTATATGATGCTCACCTACGAGGCGGATGGTGAAGCTAAGAGTATTCAGGGCTACTACCACGGCATCTTGTCTGGAGCCTCTGTGCCTGAGGGCGATGATGAGGGCTCGGAGGAACTTATCGAGGTGCTTGAGGTTGGCTCAACATCTTTCAGATTTAGAATTAACGCTGAGGAGGGTCAGTATTGGCGCTGCTCGGTTGTTGATAAGCGTGTCTATGACCAAACTCAATCTAATCCAGGTGCATGGGTGGTAACTTATGGCTTTATGCTCGAGGGTCCATTAACATTCAATTGGGAGCATGGCAAGGAGTGTGAATATGTCAATGGCTTGATGATGAGCGTAACCCCATCTACGGATTACATTATCATGGCAGCTCTTATGGACTATAGCGAGGGTCAGGAGAATAGCCTTCTTGGTGGCGTGGAGATGGTTCAGATACGCACTGAGGCACCACAATCAGGTACAGGTACTGCTGATATCACAATCAAGGAAATCCATGCAAACGATATTGTTTTCGACTGTGTGCTTAGTGACGATGCGAGGTGTTGTTATGTCGCTCTATTGGAGTCATCAATGATTGACCCTATCGCAGAGGGTGGATATGCACAGGGCGGTTACAACTCATTCGAGGAGTGTATGATTTCGCTTGTGCCTGATCTTAGCTATGATTTTATGCGTCAGATTATTCAGACAACCTACGACTATAAGTGGGAGGGTATTAAGTACGGCACAGAGTATAAGATGTATGCTGTAGTCGAGGATATGGATAAGGGTAGATCATTCTATGAGGTCGCAACATTTACAACTCCTCGATAATATATAAATGAGTATAGCTATGAAGAGATTATTATCAATTATTATGCTCATGGCAACAACAATGTTTGTTGCGTGTGATCAAACAGATGATACCAAAGATGGTTTTACAGTTCTTTCTGGTATCGAGTACAAGGTTGAGTCTAATGGTGGCGATGTATATGTTACTTACAGCGGTGCAAGTGAGATTGAAGCAACCATCAAGAGTGGAAGAGAGATAATCAACCATATAAAGACTCCTGCTGCTGGCGTTGTTGTTGTAAACTTCAAGGCTAATACCCTAAAGGAGCAGCGCAGTGCTGTTGTTGAGCTTCGTACAGGTGAGCATTGTGCCACACTTGTCTTCTTGCAGGCAGCCGCAGGAGGTAGTAATGTGGGCGCAAATGCAGATGTAACCTTTGGTGCTCTCTCTATGGATGGCTATTACTATGGCGAGAAGTATGGCGAGGGTAGCGACCGTTATGCCTTTTTCCTATCGGACTACGGACTCAATAATGGCGGTCAGGCCTATGCTAATGGCACATACTACTACATTGATTGTTTTTCTCCAGCTACCAAGAGTCTCTCTTTGCCTCTTGGTACATACACTTTCGATAGTGCTAATAGTGGTGAGCCATATACCCTCAATAGCGAAAATTGTCAGCTAATCCTTACTGGAGACAGCCCGGAGAATACCGAAACTAAGTATATGAGTGATGCTCGTATGGTTGTCTCAGCAAATAAGGTCGTTCTTGAGGCTACTATCGATGGTAAGGTGCATGTGGTTACATTCGTAGGCGATCTTAGCTTGGATGATGTTAGTGATGAGAATGGCAACACTGGCGATGATAACAACGACCCAACAGGTGGTCAGGATGGTGAGGCACAATCAACACTTACCGGCGACCGCCATGTAACTTTCGATGGTGAGCATCGTGCTAAGTGGGGCTATGAGGGTGACTATTGGCAGACAGGCTACTCGAACTATACTATCTATTTGATGAATAAGTCTGGTGGCTATGTATATGGCGATACTTTGCAGTTTGACCTTGTGACTAATAATCAATCCACCGATGGTAAGTTTGCAGGTAAATATACCATCTCGGATAAACCAGGTAAAATGGTTATGGTCGCAGGCTTTACCAATAAGTATGCTCAGGCTGTAGGTAGCTGGTTGTATGAGTATGGCGGTGGTAGTGCATCGGGTTATAAGAACTATGCAATGATTAAGAGCGGTACAGCGGAGTTTATTGATAATGGTGATGGAACTCACACCGTAATTCTCGATGGTTACGATTATAAGGGTAATAATATCACTTGTAATTGGACTGGTGTAATCGAGAAGGATTAACAATTGCAACTAAGATTGTGGATAATAAGACCTATCTGACGGAAATAATCGCGTTAGATAGGTCTTTTCTAAAAAATATTAAAAAAAGTTGCTAAAAAATTTGCAAATACAAAAATAATGCATACCTTTGCACTCGCTTTTAGAGCAATGGCGAGATAGCTCAGCTGGTTAGAGCGCATGATTCATAATCATGAGGTCCCCAGTTCAATCCTGGGTCTCGCTACTTAGGCACCTCGAAATATCGAGGTGCTTTTTTTGTTTTGCCACAAAATCTAAACGGTAGCTGCTTGAAACAGACGGGCAGCACCATTAGATTCGTTTCTTGTCCCACTTGGCATATTTCATATACAAAGAGCATAATATTCCAAGTAGCACGCCATAGAGTATCTCGGCAGTCCAAACCCACTCTACCTTAGTCGTAAGGTTGGTCATAGCGACTATATAGAGTACATAGACAACCAAAATGATGGATTCAAGATAGAGCGCTGCTGAGGTGTTACCCGTGCCTGAAACAGCCTCGAAATAGGCATTGCCGATGCCTTGAAATATTGTGCCACTACATATCACAAGGATTGAAGGCACAACAAGGGTTGCAAAGTTTAGATCATCCGTATAGATAGAGGCGATAGTCACAGGGAAGATTGCAACAATCACTACAATAGGTATTGTGCATAGTAGGCAATTTTTGAGCACTTTGCCGATTGTGGAGAATACCTGATCGGTGTGTCCCTCGCCGATAACCTTGCTCACAAGTGTATTTGTCGTTGTAGAGAAGGCAAAGCATGGCGTTATAAGAATCATGTATATGCTTCGTGTGATGGATGAGATACCCGTTGCCGTCTCACCCATCTTCTCAATAAGCACAAAAAAGATGAACCATACACCAAACGATAGAAGTTTTTGTACCATTGTAGGGGTCGATATTCTTAGGATTCTCCCCATAAGCTCAGGCTCAATGCGATATCTCCTAAACATTCCGTATTCCTTGTTGCGCAATTTGATGTAGCTATATACAGAGAAGAAGACAAAAGCCGATATCTCAGCTGCAAACGATGCTATTGCCGCACCAGCAATGCCCATCTCTGGAAAACCCCAATTACCAAATATCAAGCAGTAATCCAAAAATATATTTACAATAGCCATTATTATCGTAGAATATGTGATTACCTTAGTGGAAGATATTCCCACATACAATGCTCGATAAAGAAAGTTGAAACAGACGAATATAATGCCAAATTGGCGGTATTTGATATAGTCGAGCGAGGCTTCATATATGTTTTGCGAGTCGATAAGCCATAGCAAAAGGTGGTCGGAGAAGAGATATAATACCGATAATAGTAGGCAACCTAACATCAGCACAAAGAGAGAACCATGCTGAAATATTACTCCCACGCGACCATAGTTTTTCTCACCAAAGCGGCGAGCAATAATAATCTGTACTCCCACTGCAAAGCCCGCAGCAATAGTTGTAAATACAAAATAGAAGAGACCTGCAAGCATCGAAGCACCCAAAGCCACTACGCCGAGGTGCCCCAAAAATGCGGTGTCGGTGAAGTTGATGATGGTCTGAGCCATGTTGCCTAACATTATTGGCAACGCAATACTCCAAATCTCCTTATTTGTTATATGTGTTTTCATTCTAAAATCATCGTATTAAAACCACAATATCCTCACTTTGTCTAATAATCTCTGCTACAAAGATAATACGTTATTTGCAATGGCGGATTAACCATAGCCCAACTTTACATCTGTGTATATGGTATAAAATAGGAGTGACCCCAAAGTCAATAAAACTTTAGGGTCACTCTAATGTGTTATCTTAATTTGGGATTAAGCCTTGTTATCAGAACCGAGAACCTCCTTAATCTTGTGGATGTAGAGCTTCTTCATGTTGTCACGAGCAGGGCCCAAGTACTTGCGAGGGTCGAACTCTGCTGGCTTCTGAGCGAATACCTCACGCACAGCTGCTGTCATTGCAAGACGAGAGTCAGAGTCGATGTTGATCTTACATACTGCGCTCTCAGATGCCTTACGAAGCTGCTCCTCAGGAATACCTACAGCTGCCTTCAATGCACCGCCATACTTGTTGATTGTGTCAACCTCATCCTGTGGAACTGACGATGAACCGTGAAGAACAATAGGGAAGCCTGGAAGCTGCTCCTCGATAGCTGCAAGAACATCGAATGCAAGTGGTGGTGGAAGAAGACGACCTGTCTCTGGGTCAAGTGTACACTGCTCAGGAGTGAACTTGAAAGCACCGTGTGAAGTACCGATAGAGATAGCAAGTGAGTCGCAACCAGTCTTAGTAACGAAGTCAACAACCTCCTCAGGCTTTGTGTAGTGACTCTCCTCGGCAGAAACCTCGTCCTCAACACCTGCCAATACGCCAAGCTCACCCTCAACAGTTACATCGAACTGGTGTGCATACTCCACAACCTTCTTTGTGAGAGCTACATTCTCGTCGTATGGAAGGTGTGAGCCATCGATCATCACTGATGAGAAGCCCATGTCGATGCAGCTCTTGCAAGTCTCGAAGCTATCACCATGGTCGAGGTGAAGAACAATCTGTGGCTGCTCCCAGCCAAGCTCCTTAGCATACTCCACAGCACCCTCAGCCATGTAGCGAAGAAGTGTCTGGTTAGCATACTGACGCGCACCCTTAGATACCTGAAGAATTACAGGTGACTTTGTCTCAGCTGCAGCCATAACAATAGCCTGAAGCTGCTCCATGTTGTTGAAGTTAAATGCAGGAATAGCATAACCGCCATCAACAGCCTTCTTGAACATCTCGCGTGTGTTCACGAGACCTAAATCCTTGTAGTTAATCATATTAAAGCTATATTTAATTGTTGAATAATTGTCTATTCTACTTTAGTTTTTCAAATATCGCACAAATATAATAAATTTTTTTGAAAATTCATATTCGATATCTTTAGCTCAAAAGACTAAATCGATATTAGATGCTAAAGTGGCGCTCCATCGCACCATAAAAAAAGAGAGCCAAAAAGCTCTCTTAAAAATTAGTATTCATCATCAGATAGCTCTTCCGACTGAGCATCAACCAATTCGTCTGCGCCCTTAATCTCGTCATCGTCATAGTAGTTGTCGCTATCATCGTCTGCACCATCGTCAACCTTTACATCTATCTTAACCATATAGTATGTATCCTCTGTCTCGTAAGGTACGGTGTAGAAGAATGTGCCATCTGGTTTGTCGTAGCGCATCATTACATCGTTGAAGCCAAGTGGGTAGAGCGCCTTTAGCTCTGCAAGCTGCTCAGGTGTTAGGTTGTGAATGCTTGTAATTAGTCGTCTTTTAGTTGTAGCCATATCTAATAATTGTATCAATTCTAACTATCGCAAGCGACATGCATAGGTCGTTTGTGAAAATTTTCCCGCAAATGTAACTACAATTTGATAATGTGCAAGCGTTATGCAATAAATTTTTTATTTTTTCGATTTTTCTTCGCTGTTCCAAACAATTTATGTAACTTTACCATGTTTATTATACATATATGAATAAGGATATAGAACGCATGAGGGAGTTGGAGCGTCTGCTCGACTACCACAGCCATAAATACTATGTGGAGAATAGTCCCGAAATCTCCGATAGAGAGTTCGATGACCTGCTCCGTGAGCTTCAGGAGCTGGAGACTCGTTATCCTGAGCATGCCGACGAGAACTCTCCCACCAAGCGCGTAGGCAGTGACCTAACGGCAGAGTTTCAGAGTGTGGAGCATCGCTATGCTATGCAGTCGTTGTCGAATACCTACTCATCCGAGGAACTTGGTGAGTGGATAGAGCGTATAACCAAGGAGATTGGTGAGGTGGAGTTTGTTTGTGAGCTTAAGTTTGATGGTACGGCAATATCGCTAACCTATGAGAATGGCGCACTCAAAAGAGCCGTGACACGCGGTGATGGTCGCAGAGGCGATGATGTGACAAACAATGTACGCACCATAGGCTCTATACCGTTGCGTCTGCGTGGTGAGGGCTATCCCTCTGTGTTTGAGATACGCGGTGAGATATATATGCCTTATGCTTCGTTCGACAGACTCAATGCCGAGCGAGAGGCACAGTGCGAACCACTCCTTGCCAACCCTCGTAATGCTGCAGCGGGAACACTTAAGCAGCAATCATCGAAGGTTGTAGCAGAGCGTGGTTTGGATTGCACGCTTTATCATATCGCCGTTGACGAGCCTATTAAGAGTACCCATTGGGATAATCTCATGGAGGCAAAGCGTTGGGGCTTCAAGGTTTCGGAGCATATCAAGGTGTGTCGTAACCGTGAGGAGATAGAGGCGTTTATTGCCTATTGGGATGCGGAGCGTAAGATGTTGCCTTACGCCACCGATGGCATCGTTATTAAGGTTAATAGCTACGCCCATCAGCGTACCCTTGGCTCTACGGCTAAGGCACCACGCTGGGCCGTAGCCTATAAGTTCCAGGCGGAGCGCGCCTTGACGAAGTTGTTAAGTGTCGATTTTCAGGTGGGTCGCACAGGTGCTGTGACTCCTGTTGCCAATCTCGAGCCAGTGCAGTTGGCGGGTACGGTCGTTAAGCGTGCCTCGATACATAATGCCGACCAAATTGAGGCGTTGGATATTCGCCTTGGCGATATGGTCTATGTGGAGAAGGGTGGCGAGATTATCCCAAAGATTACCGAGGTGGAGCTATCGGAGCGACCTAAGGATAGTGTGCCGTTTGAGTATATCACCCACTGCCCTGAGTGCGGTGCAGAGCTTGTGCGCGATGAGGGCGAGGCGAAGCACTTCTGCCCAAATAGCAAGGGGTGCAAACCTCAAATCATTGGGCGTATAGTTCACTTCGTTGGTCGCAAGGCGATGGATATCGAGGGATTGGGTGGTGAGACTATTGAGTTGCTTTGGGAGAATGGCATGTTGCATAATATCGCCGATATATACCATCTTGACCCGATACAGCTTGCTTCGTTGCCACGCCTTGGCGAGAAGTCGGCGGCAAATATTATTGAGGGCGTAAGGCTCTCGAAGGAGGTACCGTTTGAGCGAGTGTTGTTTGCTCTCGGTATCCGTTATGTAGGAGAGACAACGGCAAAGTATATCGCCTCGCACTTTAGAACGCTGGATGCTATTGCAAACGCTACCGCTGAGGAGCTATCAGAGGCCGAGGAGGTGGGAACAAAAATTGCCGTTGCCATAAAGGAGTACTTCTCGGATGAGGATAATCGTAAAATTGTTGATGCACTACGCATTGCGGGCTTGCAGTTTGAGGCAAAGGATAAGGCGAAGATATCAAATGCCTTGGCGGGTAAGAGTGTTGTTATATCTGGAAAGTTTGCAGGTCGTTCGCGTGATGATATGAAGGCTCTTGTCGAGGAGCATGGAGGTAGGAACATTGCTGCTGTATCTGCCAATGTTGACTTTATTGTCGCAGGTGAGAATATGGGACCTGCCAAGCGTCAAAAGGCAGAGAAATTGGGTGTTACAATTCTTAGTGAAGAGGAGTTTATGACGCTTATATCTTCGGGCGATGCTGTTGAAAAGTCTCACTCGGAGAGCGATATAATTATTGATAATAAACCAATCCAAGGGACACTATTTTAAAGCACATGAATATGATACAGAATAAGATTAAGGGTGTGGGTGTAGCACTCATCACCCCATTTGATAACTACAAGGTGGACTACGAGGCTCTTGGTCGCATGGTAGAGCATGTAATTGAGGGCGGTGTGGATTATATCGTAGCACTTGGCTCTACGGCGGAGACTGCAACGCTGAATGTAAAAGAGCGTCAGGAGGTGCTAAACTATATCGTTGAGCGTACAGCTGGGCGTGTGCCTATTGTGGTGGGCATGGGTAGCAACAATACACA
>JAZRRF010000070.1:0-46095 GCA_045650465.1 Alistipes sp. | reverse complement strand
AAAGAAGGGTATGTATGTTCAGGACGAGACAGGTGCCTTGCAGTTCTATCTTGCTGCTAACCACACCTTCGCCTTCGGTACAAAGGTGCGTATCGACCTTACTACTGCTACTCTTGGCTCATATAGTGGTGCAGTTCAGGTGAGCGGTGTTGCGTTGGATAAGATTACTGAGGTATCTACAGGTAACGCAGTTGAGCCAAAGGTTGTATCTATGGCAGACTTCCTTGCTAACAAGTACGAGGGTCAGTATATCGCTTTGGAGGGTGTTCAGGTTGCTGCTGCTGACCTTTCAAAGACTTGGGTTATGGGTGGCGCTCACACCTCTATCAACATCGAGGATGCTAACGGCAACAAGTTCGTGGTATTCTCATCTAAGTATGCTACTTATGGCGCTCAGACCGTAGCTCAGGGTGCAGGTACTATCAAGGGTATCTCATCTATCAACAACGGCAATATGCAGATTATCTTTGCTCAGGCATCAGACTTCGCAGGTATGACTGGCGAGCGTTTCGGTGACGCTGGTGGCGAGGAGCCTGCTCCAGAGCAGCCAGCAGTTGTTAAGGCAACTGTAGCGGAGTTCTTGGCAGCTGCTGAGGATGCTACTATCTATGAGCTTACAGGTGTGATTACATCTGTTGCTAACACTGAATATGGTAACTTCTATTTGAAGGATGGTACTGCTGAGGTGCTTATCTATGGTCTTTGCTCTCCATCAGGCGAGCAGAAGTATTGGGCAGAGTCAGGTGCTAAGGTAGGTGATACTATCACTGTTCAGACAGTTCGTACATCATACAATGGTACTGCACAGGGTAAGAATGCTATCTTTGTATCACTTGTTCCTTGCGAAGTTGAGGAGGAGGTAATTCCTGAGGGTTCTGTTAAGGCTACTCTTGTAATGAAAGACCTTGGTTTGGCAAATGCTGCGAGCGTAAATAATCAGACCATTACAGTTGATGAGAATGTAACTCTTGTATTTAGCCAGGGTGCTGCAGGCACTGCGCCTGCATACTACGATTCTGGTATGGCTATTCGTATGTATCAGGGTGGTGCGTTGTTGGATGTTAAGGCTAACGGTAAGACCATCAAGTCTATCGAGCTAACATTTGCCAACAATCACTATTATCTTGGTGCTGATTCTGGTACTTTGTCTGAGGAGGCTTCTGTTCGTACTTGGACTGGTGAGGCTACATCTGTACGCTTTACTTCAACAGGTACTGATAAGGATCACAGAGCATATATCTCTTCAATCTCAGTAATTTACGAGAACTAAAAATCGTAAATTGATTAATTTCTTCCTTTCGCCGAGGGCTTGGGTGGGGCAACCCACCCAGGCGGGCGAGAGATACACTTTTTAATAATCCATTGGAGATACAATAAATAATATGCTGAAATTGGCAAAAAGAGTATTTGTCTTGATGTGCTGTATTGTCGCAGTGCTATTGAGTGGCTGTGAGGATATTGCGGTGAATGTTATTCAGAGTAATGCCTACCTGAAGACCAATGCAATAAAGGGTGATAGCAAGAATTGCGCTGTGGTGCTTGAGGCACAACAGGGTAGATCTTACACCATAACCCTACAGTCAGAGGGCGATTGGGCGCATTTCTCGAATAATCAACTATCTACTGAGGGTGTGATGGAGAGCGATAGTAAGGTCATCTACATCTACTTCGATAAGAACAGCTCTGGTCATGAGCGCATCGCGGAGGTCGTTGTTAAGTTCTCGGATAACAAGAGCTTCAGTCTATCGTTTACACACCATAGCTACGATGCTACAATAGCCTTTGAGCGTGCTTGGGCGGAGCTGCCTCTATGTAGGGTTGAGGATAACTATATCTTCGATACACACTATGGCTCTATGGGTGTAAGAAGTGATGCGCGTAACTATACCTACTGCTTCGACCCGGACTATCGTGTAGCGTTGTGGGTTGCCTATCCACTCCATTCGTGCTATACAACAGGTGGTGGCGATAGAGATTACAGCCGTTTTGGCTACGACCCAAATGTCGATACCAAGTATCAGGCAAACCTCGGTGCTGGTTCCTATGGAGGACGATATGATAGAGGTCATCAGATACCTGCTGCCGATAGAAAGTGCTCACAGCAGATGATGGATCAAACTTTCTATGCAACCAATATGACACCGCAGTGGTATAGCTTCAATCAGAAGAAGTGGGGTTCGTTAGAGGGTAAGGTGCGCACGATGATATGTAGTGATACGCTCTATGTGGTTACAGGAGCTTATTTCGGTGGTGAGCATCACTCCTCTATTGCCAAGCAGACTTCGGATAAGTCGGGAAATATATGCCCAACACCTACGCACTATTACAAGGCGTTGCTACGCACAAAGAAGGGTAATACACACAAGTCTATTGGTGCTATTACGGATGCATCGGAGGTTAAGGCTATTGCCTTTTGGTTGCAGCATGCTGACACCGGTACAGATACGAGTATAACTGCCAAGGAGTGTATCTCGGTGGCTGAGTTGGAGCAGCGCACAGGTTTTAACTTCTTCCCAATGTTGGATGATGCTATCGAGCAGAGTGTGGAGGCTAAACATGTCCCATCGGAGTGGGGTATTCACTAATAGTTAAGTAAATAGTAATTAAAACCAATGAATATGAAGAAAACAGTATTGATGCTATGTATGGCGATGTTTGCAGTTGTGACACTCACAGCGCAAGAGCAGCCATACTCTGTTGTGTTCTACAACTTGGAGAACCTCTTCGATATCTACAACGACCCTGAAACTCATGATGATGAGTTTACTCCTGAGGGTGTGAAGCAGTGGAATCAGTTCCGCTACGAGAAGAAGCTATCGAACATGGAGCGTGTGCTATTTGATATTGCAGCACTGAAAAAGGATTATCCAATAGTTATAGGTGTTTCGGAGATTGAGAACCGAGAGGTGTTGGAGGATCTTATCTCGCAACCTAAGCTTCGCGGTGGTAACTATCGTATTTGCCACTACGACTCACCTGATGCTCGTGGTGTAGATGTGGCGTTCTTGTATCGTTCGGATGTCTTTAAGCTTGAGGGTTCGGATAATATCAAGCTACATGTTGAGGAGTTGCCTAATTTCCGCACTCGTGACTTGGTGGTTATGTGGGGTACTATCGAGGATGAGCCATTCTACTTCCTTGTGTCACACTGGCCATCACGCCTTGGTGGTAAGGAGGCTTCGCAGTTCAAGCGCGATGCTTGTGCTAAGCAGATTCGTGAGATTAAGGACTCGCTTATCGCTCAGAACCCTGCAACTAAGGTTATTATCATGGGTGACTTGAACGATGACGCTACAGATGCCAGCATCGTGGAGGTTATGGGTGCTAAGGGTGATGTTAAGGATCTCCAGCCAGGTGACTTCTTCAACCCATACAACGAGATGCTTCGCGCAGGTCTCGGTACACTTGCATATCAGGATGAGTGGAATCTCTTTGATAACATCTGTGTTACCGAGAACTTGGTAAATGCCGAGGAGGGTAAGCTTCGCCTTATCAAGGGTAAGCGATTCTACGGTAATATATTTACTCGCCCATACATGCTTCAGCTTGAGGGACAGTATAAGAATTACCCATTGCGTACCTTCGTGTCGAACAACTTTCAGGATGGTTATAGCGACCACTTCCCAGTATATATATACATAGGTAAATAATATTGTTAATATATGAAGAAATTTTTACTTTTACTTCTATCTGCCTTTATTACTCTCGGTGCCTATGCACAGAGTGGTGGTATGAAGGGTCAGGTTGTATCCCGCGAGGGGCGCGAGCCTATAGCTGGGGTGACTATTACCATCGACCAGCTATCGAAAACTCTGAAGACTAACCAAAAGGGTGAGTTTGTCGTTTCAGGTCTTGAGCCAGGTCAGTATATGATGCGCTTTGAGACTGTGGATTTCGAGGTGTTGGAACTTATGGTGCGTGTTAAGGAGCTTGTGCACGATATGCATCAGGTTATCATGGTGCCTGAGACTATGGTTGCTGTTGACAACTCTGCATTTGCTGAGCTTGATACCGATGTTGAGACCTTTGGCGATAGCCAGGCATTGCCACAGCTATCGGCATCTAAGGATTTGTTTAACAACATTGCATCGTATCGATTCTCAGAGATGCGCTTTAATGCTCGTGGTTATGACTCTCAGTATCAGGATGTCTATCTCAATGGTATTCGTTTCAATGATGCTCTAACAAGCTATGGTCCATGGTCATTGTGGAGTGGTCTTAATGATGCTACTCGCAATCAAGAGGCTACATCAGGCTTGAAGATGTCGGACTACGGTGTGGGTGGTGTTGCAGGTACTACAAACATTAACGCTCGTGCTTCACAACTTCGTAAGGGCTTCCGTTCAAGCGTTGTGAATGCTACTCAGCTATATCGTTATCGTATCATGCTTAGCTACGCTTCGGGTCAGTTGGATAATGGCTGGTCATATGGCTTCTCGCTCTCTACTCGTCAGGGTAACCATGGCTATGTAAATGGCGTATATTACAATGCTTATGGCTACTTCTTCTCTGCCGAGAAGATCTTTAGTTCGCGCCATCGTTTGTCGGCAACACTTCTTGCAGCACCTACTCAGCGTGGTGCACAGCAGGCTGCAACACAGGAGGCCTATGACCTTTGGGGCGATAACTACTACAACCCTAATATGGGTTTGCAGAATGGTATAGAGCGTAATTCTCGCGTGCGTCGTATGCATGAGCCTATCGCTATGCTCAACTATAACTGGCAGATTAACCAGAAGACAAACCTCTCGGTTGCTACATCGCTTCGTTTTGGTTACAATGGCTACTCGGCTCTAACATGGGATAAGGGTGAGGATCCTCGTCCCGACTACTATCGTCGCCTCCCATCATACTATGGTGACCGTTTGATGCGTCGTAAGATACTAAATAACTTTGCCGATGCTAACGGACAGACACTTCCATTTACCGATGTTGAGTTGCAGACTGATATTGAGAAGTATCAGATGTTCATGGAGGATTGGAGTGGCTATATCGACTTCGATGAGTTGACTCGCAACAATATGAATGGCGATACAGACTCTCGCTATGGTGAGGGTCATCGCGCTTCAGCTATGATTGAGGAGCGTCGTACCGACCAGCTCGACTACAACCTCTCTGCTCAGTTGCGTTATATCATCAACAATAATTCGAATGTTACTCTTGGCCTTCGCACTCGCATCAACCGTACGGAGTATTACAGCACTGTTAAGGATTTGCTCGGTGGTGACTATTGGTTGGATGTAGATAAGTTTGCTGAGCGCGACTTTGGAGGCAATGAGCTTGCTTATCAGAACAACATGGCATACTATCGTAAGCATGGTCACGCTCAGGCTGTCAAGGAGGGCGATAAGTATAACTATGACTACTATGCTCATGTGCGTCAGGGTCAGCTTTGGGGTATCTATGAATATGCTCAGGGTGGTCTATTGCTTAACCTTGGTGCTGAGGTTGGCTTCTCGTCACAGTGGCGTGAGGGTCTTTGGGAGAAGGGTCTATATCAGAATGCTGAAGCTGGTGGTGACCGTGGCAAGACCTCGTTGGGTTGCTCGGATAAGATTAACAACTTCACATATCGTCTAAAGGCAAATGTGGGTTATAAGTTCTCAGGTGCTCACTTCGTTGAGGCTACTGTTACAGCTATGCAGAATGCTCCGATGTTCAACAATGCCTTTGTATCGGCGCGTACGCGTAACCAGATTACCCCAGGTCTATCGAGTGATAAGATCTATGGCGTGGATGCTACCTATAACCTCCGCTTGCCATGGATCAAGGCACGCTTCTCGGCATACTACACTCAGATGTATGATCTATCGAAGGTGATATCGTTCTATGACGATACTCAGAATTCGTTTACTAACTTCGCTATGTCGGGCATCGATAAGCGATATATGGGTATTGAGCTTGGCTATAGCATCCCTATCGCTTGGGGTCTATCGTTGCAGGGTGCTGTGAGCCTTGGTGATTATACCTACACTTCAAATCCTCGATTTACTCAGATGATTGATAACAGCGCTACAGATGTTGTCCATAGCGTTGTTGAGTGGGAGGGTATGAAGATTGAGAGTACTCCGCAGACAGCTATTAATATAGGTTTCAACTTCCGTGGTGCTAACAACTGGTTTGCGTCGTTGGACTTCAACTACTATGACCGTTTGTATCTCTCAATGAACCCAATGTATCGTACCGAATCATTGCGTAAGGAGATATTCAGAATTTACGATTGGAACAACCTCGAGACAGGTCGTCAGAAGGCTGCTGTAATCGCTGTTTTGGATGAGATTCGTGCGCAGGAGGAGTTGGGTCGTGCCTATACTCTCAGTGCAAGTATTGGTAAGAACTGGAGAATAGACTATAAATATACACTCGGCTTTAGCCTTCAGATAAACAATATTCTTAATAACCAGAATATTCGTACAGGCGGTTACGAGCAGATGCGTTTGAATAAGCTCTCAGATCCTATTATATTCCCTAATAGCGAGAATGAGATGACTATCGTTAAGAAGCCTACAACATATGGTCGTTTCGACTCGAAATACTTCTATATGAATGGCTTTAACTACTACCTAAATATCTATTTCCGTTTCTAAGGATTATAAATTCATTGAAGTATGAAACTAAATAAACTATTTACACTTCTTGCTGTTGCCTTTGTTGCTGTTGGTTGCTACGAGGAGTACTCTTATGTAAAGCCTAATCCATTCTATACGGATGATAGCTTCGAGAAGAAGTTCCCAGATGCTGAGCGTATCACTATTGCTGAGCTTAAGTATGCCTTTATCGAGGAGATAGGCGGCATTAGCGGTAAAGGTGGTAATAGCAGTTGGTCGGACACAAAGTATCTACTTATCGGTGAGGATGCTTTTGTGGGCAACGATGTATATATCAAGGGTAAGGTTACTACAGATGATGAGGAGGGTAACCTCTACAAGAACATCTACATTCAGGACGAAACCTCAGGTATTGAGCTTAAGCTTAACAACAATGTTGGCTTGAAGTATAAGAAGGGCTCATGGGTATATGTGCGACTTACAGGTCTCTACTTGGGCAACTACCGTATGATGCTATCATTGGGAGGTGCGCCATCGGAGTCGTATAATAAGGCTGGTGAGCATAAGTTCTATGCAAACTCGAATATCGAGCTTCAGAGCATTATCGACCAGCATGTTTTTGTTGGTGGAAATGCTGGTGAGTTGAAGAAGGGTAGCTACGAAGAGTGGTTGCGCTATCCTGCGAATACAGACATAATCACCGTGACACCAACCAACTACCTTGATGTGTTAGCTCCTGCTAAGATAAAGTTCGATGGTAAGTTCTATGGCGAGAGTATCGAGGATGAGCATGGTGTTACGCGTAAGATGTTTGAAATCTCGCAGCGTGAGGTTATGTTTGGTCGTTTGATGTGTTTCGAGGGTCTTCAGTGTCGCTATGCTGGTGTTGAGTCGTTTGTGTTCGATGAGAATGGTCAAGTGGTTTATGGTCCAGTCGATAAGGATGAAGATGGTGAGTATGATCTTAATGAGAATGGTATCCAAATTCTTGAGCCGCAGAAGTATATCAATCCAGCATTGAAGAGTGGTACTTTTGATAATATCTATCCAAGTTGGTTGTATTCCGACCCACGCCCAACGGTCTCTAAGCCATGGTATCACTGGGCTTTCAAAGAGGAGATCACAGGTCGTAGCTTGTATGGCTCTGTGCTTTTTGCCTACGATATGGAGTCGTTAAACTGCTCGGCTAATGGTCTATACTCATTGCGTACAAGTGGTTACTCGCGCTTTGCTCGTCGCAATATCTGTAAGGATGGTGAGCGTGCTACAATCACTGCAATCTATGGTATTTATGCTAAGGAGTCAACCTATGTGGGTGACGCTAACGACTGGGCATCATACCAGTTGACCGTTAGTAGTATCAACGATATTGTGTTCGATAATGGCGACGCTGCGCTACTTACCGATGCTCAGGTTGAGGCACTAACTACAGAGGATATGAAGACTGTGCCTTGGATTGATGAGGAGGGTGAGTCGGAGTATTTGTAGTGTGACTAACGATAAATAGTATGATGAGGCGTGTTCCAAAACTTTGGGGACATGCCTCTTTTTTATGGTTATGTTGTTGTCTTTTAATATTTTTTTTATACCTTTGATACGATTATATGCTTACGAAATATGAACTACAAAAATATAACTGAAAAATTAAAGCGTGTTGCGGCTATTGTCGATAGTTGGCAGCATAGTAATGCTATTCCTCAAATCGAGCGCGATATCGCTCTTGGAGAGCTTCGAGAGGTCTATAACGAGCTTCTTGTTTTGGATGGCGATAGCACCTCGGTAAAGGAGGAGGCAGAGTCAAATGTAGATGATGTAGAGGGGGAAGGTGTCGTTACTGAGGAGGACAGCGTGGCAGAGGAGCAGTTAGTGGGTGAGAGTGAGCGCGACCCTTTCTATGATGCATTGGATATAGATGCATTACTTGGCTTGTCTGACGAGCCACGCGATGAGCAGCCTGAGCCAATAGCTAAGGAGAATGTTGAGGAGCCAGAACCAATCGTTGAAACAGAGGTTGCTGTTGAGCCAACACCAGAGCCAGAGCCAATCATTGAGCCTACAGCAGAGCCAGAGGTTGTTGCTGAACCAGTAGCAAAGCCTGCCGAGGAGCAGAAGGTGGATGTGGCAAAGTCGTTAAACGGAGGTCTTTTCGACCTTAATGATATACCTGTGCGCTCGAAGTCTAAGCGTAAGATGATATCGCTCTATAGTGATAATCCAATAGCACCAGCGCCATCGCAAGAGAAGCGTGCTGAGGCTCCAAAAGCGGTTGAGCAGCAGAGTGAAGCACCAGTTCAGGAGGTCGCTAAAATCGAGGTTGAACCAAGCGAGCCTGTACAGCGTTTGGGTGACTCTTTTGCGGGTGTTACAACCTTGGCAGATAAGATGGCACAGGATGATGCTCCAACAACGCCATTTAACCGTATCAAGGATTTGCGCTCGGCAATAGGACTAAACGATAAGTTCCTTATGGTGCGCGACCTCTTTGGCGGCGATGCGGAGCGTTATGAGGCAACTATAGATACACTCGATGAGTTTGATGACCTTGACGAGTGTATAATCTATATTGTCGAGAACTTTCGATGGAATCCCGATTTGGAGGCGTCAAAACTTCTTGTTTCACTCATTGAGCGTAAGTTAGCATAGTATGGCAAAGTTATATGTAGTGCCAACACCTATTGGCAACCTCGAAGATATAACCCTAAGGGCTATAAATGTCCTAAAGGAGGTGGATTTCATCCTTGCGGAGGATACACGCACAACATCGCATCTGTTGCGTCACTTAGGCATTGAGAAGCCTATGCACTCACACCATAAGTTCAACGAGCATGCCACCGTAGGTCGTGTAGCCGAGAGTATCGCTGCTGGCAGAGATGTGGCACTTGTATCGGATGCTGGTACTCCAGGTATTTCGGACCCAGGCTTCTTGCTTGTGCGTAAGTGTGTGGAGGAGGGCATCGAGGTTGTGACACTTCCAGGAGCTACAGCGCTTATCCCTGCTGTGGTGCAGAGTGGTTTTCCTTGTGATAGATTCTGCTTTGAGGGCTTTCTCCCACAAAAGAAGGGTCGCATGAAGCGCTTGCAGGAGCTCGCTACAGAGCCTCGAACATTGGTGCTTTATGAGTCGCCTTACCGTGTTGTTAAGTGCTTGGAGCAGATTGCCGAGACCTTTGGTGTGGAGCGCCGTGTGGCGGTCGTAAGGGAGATAACCAAGAAGTTCGAGGAGACGGTGCGAGGTACGGTTGCGGAGGCTATCGCCCACTTCAAAGCGCATGAGCCTAAGGGAGAGTTTGTGATTGTCGTTGCGGGCTACGACCCTAAGGCAGAGCGTGAGGAAGAGGAGGATAACGAAGAGGAGTAGATATGACAAAGCTCGCAGTGGTAATACTCAATTGGAATGGTCGCAAGCATCTTGAAAGGTACTTGCCGAGTGTTGTTGAGCATACCACAGCCGATGGTGTTGAAATAATCGTTGCTGACAACGGCTCTACGGATGACTCGTTGATATGGCTAAGGATGAAGTATCCTGAGTTACGCGTTATTCGCCTTGATAGAAACTATGGCTTTGCCGAAGGTTACAACATGGCGTTACGCGAGATAGATAGCGACTACTACATATTGCTAAACTCAGATGTGGAGGTTACAAAGGGGTGGTGGCAACCTTTGGTTGAGGTGCTTGATGCCAACCCAGATGTTGCGGTTGTAGCACCTAAACTCCTTAGCGACACTCAAAGAGATAGTTTTGAGTATGCAGGTGCTGCGGGCGGCTTTATTGATTACCTTGGCTATCCATTCTGTCGTGGCCGCATACTATCGGCTGTAGAGCATGACAAAGGTCAGTATGATACTCAGCGTGATATATTCTGGGCATCGGGTGCGGCGATGTGTTGCCGTAGCGAGGTGTATAATGACTTAGGTGGCTTCGATGCCGATTTCTTTGCCCATATGGAGGAGATAGATCTTCAGTGGCGCATGCAGCTTAGTGGCTGGCGTATTGTTGTTGAACCACGCTCTGTAGTCTATCACCTGGGTGGAGGTACATTGCCTGCGTCGCCTATGAAGTCATACCTAAACCATAGAAACAACCTCGCAATGCTCTATAAATGCTCCACGCCCATGCAGCGATGTGTAGTGGCTGTGGTGCGCCCAATAACCGATATGGCTGAGGCTCTGGCATACCTTATTGCGTTGAAGCCACGCATGTCGTGGAGTGTGGTGAGGGCGTGGTGGTCATTTATCAAGTGGCATAAGGAGCTATCTATGAAGCGCAAGAGTGTGGTGCGCAGTGCAAAAGTTAGAAACATATACCGAGGCTCGATAGTCTTGCGTTATATATGTGGTAAGCGCCAATTTAATGATATGATGTGATGAAACGACTAATAATTATCCCTACATACAACGAGCGTGAGAATATCACAAAGATGATACACACGGTCATGGCATTGGAGCTTGGTTTTGACCTGCTTATTGTCGATGATGGCTCACCCGATGGCACGGCGTCACTTGTACGGGAGGCGCAGGAGTGTTATGGCGAGCGACTACATCTCTTGGAGCGTAGCGGCAAACTTGGTCTTGGCACGGCATATATCGCTGGTTTTAAGTTCGCCTTAGAGCATGGCTACGACCGCATCTTTGAGATGGATTGTGACTTCTCGCATAACCCCAACGACCTTGCGCGCTTGGATGCTATGCTCGATGATAAGGATGTAGCCATAGGCTCGCGCTACTGTAAAGGTGTTAATGTTGTGAATTGGCCTATGGGACGACTCCTTATGTCGTACTTTGCATCTAAGTATGTGCGTATTGTGACGCGTATGCCTGTGTGTGATGCCACGGCAGGCTTCGTGGGCTATCGCCGCGAGGTGCTTGAAAGCATAGATTTCGGCAGAGTGCAGATGAATGGCTATGGCTTTCAGATTGAGATGAAATATTCGGCATGGCGCCTTGGCTTTAGCATTGGCGAGGTATCGATAATCTTCATCGACCGCGAGGAGGGAACATCCAAGATGTCTTCAGGAATATTTGGCGAGGCATTCTTCGGGGTGCTGAAGTTACCACTACGAAAGATAAAATCTAAAGAATAGAACAATGAATATGAACGAAGCCGAAAAGGCAACGGCGCGCCTCTTGGAGGTGATGGATACCCTACGCAGAGAGTGCCCATGGGATAGAGAGCAGACCTTTGATACGCTACGAAACAACACTATTGAGGAGGTCTATGAGTTGGCGGATGCCATCACAGATAAGAATATGGAGGGTATCAAGGAGGAGCTTGGTGACCTGCTCTTGCATGTGACCTTCTACTCAAAGCTCGGTGATGAGCAGGGTGCTTTTGACTATACGGATGTGGCTAATGGCGTATGCGATAAGCTTATTTACCGCCATCCTCATGTCTATGGCGATATACATGCCGATACCCCTGAGGAGGTGAAGCAGAATTGGGAGGCTCTCAAACTTAGAAAGAAGAAGCGTAAGAGCGGCACTCTTGGTGGTGTACCTGTGTCGTTGCCAGCTATGGTTAAGGCTTTCCGTGTGGGCGAGAAGGCTGCCGCTGTGGGCTTCGACTGGGAGAAGCGTGAGGATGTATGGGATAAGGTTAAGGAGGAGCTTATGGAGGTGGATGCCGAGGTTAAGGCCAAAGATAAGGAGCGTCTTACTGATGAGATGGGCGACCTATTCTTTGCACTTATAAACGCTTGTCGTCTCTATGGTATCGACCCTGAGGGCGCGTTGGAGCGTACAAACAAGAAGTTTATACGCCGCTTTAATTACATCGAGCAGCGTGCCGAGGAGCAGGGCAAGAGCCTTAGTGATATGACCCTTGAGGAGATGGATGGTTATTGGAATGAGTATAAACAAACTGAAAAATAGTATATTATGGCATTGATTAGAGAGGTGCGTGGCTACACGCCAGAGATTGGTAAGGATACATGGTTGGCAGAGAATGCTACAGTTATCGGTAATGTAAAGATTGGTGAGAACTGCTCAATATGGTACAACGCAGTTCTTCGTGGTGATGTTAACGCTATCACCATCGGTAATAACACAAATATTCAGGATGGTGTTGTTATCCACACCCTCTACGATGGCTCAAAGAACCCATCGCAGACACATATTGGTGATTATGTATCTGTAGGTCACAACGCTATCATCCACGGTGGTATCATCGAGGATAACTGCCTTATCGGTATGGGTGCAACAATCCTTGACAATGCCGTTGTAGGCACAGGTTGTATCGTTGCAGCCAACGCTCTTGTCCTCTCAAATCAGAAGCTTGAGCCATACTCAGTATATGCAGGTGTCCCAGCCAAAAAAGTTAAGGATGTAACACCTGAGCAGCGCGATGAGATCATCAAGCGTACTGCGCGAGATTACTGTACTTATGCCTCTTGGTACAAGTAATTTCTTATGATAAGGCATCATCTACTGCCGCTAACAAATTATTGTAGCAATGGGCAGTACGCTTAAGTACAGCCCATCGCTTCAAAATTTGCCGAGCGTTGTATCTAATGCCTTCTGACAAGAAATTAGGGTCGTGGTGCTAATGATTGTTGTTATAGAGTCGTATTTGATGCTTTGCTTGTCTGAAAAATGCTCATTTACTTCAAGTAAACTCCGCTTTTTCATCCTGCGACAAATCGCCAAATCTAACCCCTTCTGACAAGAAATTAGGGTCGTGGTGCTAATGATTGTTGTGATAGGGGGTGTAGATGAGGCTTTGCATTTTAAGATGCTCGCGCCTACCCACACTACCCATCCTACTCAATAATACCCATTCTACCCACTGACTGCGCAAAAAGTCGTGGTGCTAATGATTGTTGTGATAGGGGCGTATTTGATGCTTTGCTTGTCTGAAAAATGCTCATTTACTTCAAGTAAACACCGCTTTTTCATCCTGCGACAAATCGCCAAATCTAACCCCTTCTAACAAGAAATTAGGCTGAAAGGTTATTAAAGGATATTAAGGGATATTAAAGGTTATTAAAGTTTGTCATTTCCTATTACCTCCTCTAATTACCCTTAATAACCCTTAAGTCCCCTTAACCTCCTCTTACTTTTTACTTTGTAATAAGACTTAGCCTGCTCATTGCAAACTAACCGATATGAAACACAACCACACCATACTTCTTCACATCTTCACAGCTTTAGCCTTAAGCCTTGTGATAAACTTCTCCTATCTACTTGTGCCAATAATCACCGACCAGGGTGTGAATGATGCGCATATGGATAGTCAGAACATGGAGCACAACACTGGTGTTCTTCGTCTATCACGCGATATGCACGGATATATCATCTGTGACTGCTCACTGCGCGATAGTACCTATGTCACTGCATGGCAGGTGCGCACCATGAAGCTTCAGGATGGTGATACCCTTGAGTTTACGGCACGAGAGCCTCGTGGTGTACCTTCGGAGATTGCTGGGGCACATCAGCGTCTTGACCATGTGTTGATGCGTAATGGCGAGAAGTTCGATCTCGATATGATATATGACCGCCCAAGTCGCACGGTGGAGTTTGTATGGCAGATACTCTACTACGCGCTTCTATCCTTCATCCTCATATCTATATTTGTAATGGGCAAGAGGGTAGGTGAGTCGATGACCGCGCGCTATATTCGTATGGTTATCTTGGCTATGTTGGTTACAGGTGTGGCGATATACTTTGCACCTGTGATGGCATTCAAGGATGGTGTGATGCGCATAGTCTTCTTCTTCGATGGTCCGCGACACGACAACCTCTACCTTATTGTACTCACAAAGTCGTTGTTTATGTTGGTGGTATCGGCGCTCTACTCCTATATATACTCGCTTATGCAGCAGCGTGAGAAGATTGTTGTTGAGAACGAACGACTCAAAACAGAGAACCTCACAACGCGCTACAATATGCTTATGGGACAGATAAACCCACACTTCTTCTTTAACTCACTAAACTCCCTCTCGATGCTTGTGCGCGAGCAGGATAGTGACCGTGCGTTGGAGTATATCGACCAGCTATCCTACACCTTCAGGTATATAATCCAGAATGGTCAGAGTGGTATGACAACACTTCGCGAAGAGATGGAGTTTGCCGAGGCCTATGCCTATCTCTTTAAGATACGCTACGAGGATAAGCTCTTCTTTGATATAGATATTACGGAGGAGTATATGAATTGGACGCTTCCTGCATTGTCGTTGCAGCCACTTATTGGCAATGCAGTGAAACACAATACAATAACATCTAAGAACCCTATGAGGGTAGTGATACGCGTTGTAGATGGAGTGTTAGAGGTGGAGAATAAAAAGAGTCAGAAGCTTGATACAGAACCTTCGACAGGCATAGGTCTTAAGAACCTACGCAGTCGTTGGCAGATTGTTGCAAACAGAGATATTGAGGTTATAGATGAGGCAGAGCGTTTCTTGGTGCGTCTGCCATTGCAGAGATAATTATGGCGATAAAGAGAGTTGTTATAGTTGAGGATGAGACCGCTGCGGTGGTAAATCTCAAAAGCATGCTCACTACGGTGGTAGGTGATGTCGAGGTGGTGGCGGTATTGGAGTCAGTTGACGAAGCTGTGGAGTTCTTTACTGGGGATGTTGTCGCCGATGTGGTATTCATGGATATACACCTCGCAGACGGTGAGTCATTTCGTATATTTAGGAGTGTAGATATAGCTATACCAATAATCTTTACCACGGCATATAACGAGTATGCACTTGAGGCTTTCAAGGTCAATAGTATAGACTATCTATTAAAACCCTTCAAGGAGGAGGATTTAAGTCGTGCCCTCGATAAGCTACGACGACTCACTGCCTCGGAGCGTGGTGCACAGCGTGAGAGTGTCGAGCGAATGGTTGCGCAGAGCCAAGCAAAGAACGAGGCGTTGCAGACACTGCTTATAAGGTATAAGGATAAGATTATCCCTGTAAAGATTGAGGATGTAGCCTACTTCTATACCTCGGAGGAGCGTGTGACGCTTACAACACTCACTGAAGAGAGCTATCCTGTGGATAGGACCTTGGAGTCGCTATCTCAGCAGTTGCCAGACACGAAGTTCTTTAGGGCTAATCGTCAGTTTATAGTATCGCGCAGTGCTGTGAAGGATATAGCTGTGTGGTTTGGTAGTCGTCTGTCACTTAACTTAACTGTTGAGACACCAGAGCGCATCATTATCTCTAAGGCGCGTGTACCTGAGTTTAAGCAGTGGTTGCAGACACTTAGTTAGGGTGTATAGTCGGTTGACCCCGAATTTTTGGCGTTTGACCCTTGAAGTGTAGCATATATCGAATTAAAATGTTATTTTCGCAGTGCGAAAAGTGAAATAACATATCAAGGATGAAGAGAATATTTTTGGCAATGCTTTTGCTGTGTGTGGCACTCCCTGCTATGGCACAGTCAGTGAAGATTACAGCTCGAATTATTGATGCTGAGACCAACGAAGGTATCATTGGTGCGGTGATGGAGGTTATAGACCCTGTGACAGATAAGCGCAGACATTCGGTATCGGGTGCTGAGGGTGCGTTGACCGTAACAGGTCTGTCGCTTGGCGAGTATGATATCACCGTATCTTTTATTGGCTACACGACAATTAAAAAGCATGTAAAGCTCACTGAGGCAACCAATAATCTTGGTAATATAGCCCTACAGGAGGGCGTGGCTATCGAGACTGTTGTCAAGGAGGTGCAGGCGTTGCGTACATCACAGAATGGTGATACAGTGGCTTATAATGCTGCTGCCTTTAAGGTGGCATCGGATGCTGATGTTGAGGGTCTTTTGAAGAAGATGCCTGGTATCACTATCTCGAATGGTCAGGTTGAGGCTCAGGGTGAGCAGATTAAGAAGATATTTGTCGATGGTAAGGAGTTCTTCGGAGAGGATGTATCTACAGCGCTCAACTCGCTACCAGCCCAGTCGGTAGAGCGTATCGAGGTGTTCAACAAACTATCGGATAATGCTGAGTTCTCGGGTATGGATGATGGTGAGGGTTATAAGGCTATCAACATCATCACCAAGGCAAACATGCGTCAAGGTGTCTTTGGAAAGATCTATGGTGGCTATGGCTATCAGCCAGATATCGATGGTTCTCCTACAGACTTTGATTTTGCAAATCAGACAGAGTATAAGCCTGCGGTTAAGGATGTTACATCACACCATAAGTACAATATGGGCGGTAATGTAAACCTTTTCCATGGTAATTCGCGCGTCTCTATTATTGGCCTATTTAATAATGTCAACCAACAGAACTTCTCGTTTGAGGATATCCTTGGTGTCACCGGAGGTAGTGGTGGCGGTCATGGTCGTGGTCGTGGCGTAGGTAGATATATGGTGCGCCCACAGAGTGGTGTGGCACAGGTTGGCTCATTAGGAGTTCAGTACTCCAACTCTTGGGGCTTGGAAGATAAGGTGAAGCTCAATGGCTCCTACTTCTTTAATCAGACAAATACTAAGAATAAGAGCATCTTGGAGCGTTGGTACTATGAACCATCGCCTGAGGACTACCAAATTCAGGAGGGTGAGTCGGAGACCCACAACTATAACCACCGTCTTAATGCGCGTGTAGATTGGAAGATTAACGATAATATGTCGCTTATGTCGCGTACAAATTTGAGTTTCCAGGGTAACGAGCCTTACAATCTACAATATGGTGAGCTTGAGGGTGAGAGTGTTGCAGAGAGGCTACCATACGAGATTCTCTCCAATGGCTCACGCGGTAAGTCGTACGCCTATCGTTTTAGTGAGTTCTTGCAGTACCGCGTCAAGCTCGGTAAGGTGGGTCGTACACTTACTGTAGATGGTCGTTACTCAACACGCCAGACACCGGAGTCGTGGAGCAATAGCTTCTCAACACTTAGAACAGAGATGATCAATGATATGGCTACCCCTGTCAAGCAGTTCGTACACTCTGATAGCGAGCAGGGCGAGGATGATGTAAGAGTGAACTTCACCTATACCGAGCCACTATCTAAGACATCACAGCTTAGCTTCCAGTATCGTATGGACTATGAGGATCAGCAACTCGATAAGCGTGCCTACATCACCGAGGATGATAAATATGTTGTTGTGGGTGAGCCTAATTCTCAGCTCTCGTCGTTGAACACCAGCACAAGTATTGAGCATCGTGTAGGTCCAGGTTACCGCTATGCTAAGGGTCGTAATACCGTGGTGGCTAATATCTACTATCAGCACTCAACACTCGAGGGCTTGGCTAATGAGCAGAATATATCACCAAAGCCATTTAACCATCTGACCTACTTCTTGATGGCGAATGTGGCATTCAACCCACAGAATACCATACGCCTCTTTGTGAACTCATATACGCAGAATCCCGATGTGCGTAACTTGCAGCAGATACCCGATCTTACGAATGTACAGTATATCACGCAGGGTAATCCTGAGTTGAAGTCGTCATATAGCCACCGTGTGAACTTCCACTATGTGCGCTCAAACATTGAGAAGGGTCGCACCTTTATGTGGATGTTCTCAACACAACTTACGCAGGACTACATGGGTCAGTCTATAGAGTATGGTAAGGAGTTGACGGTGGATGACACCATATACACACCTTTGCAGTACACCACATACGAGAATATGGATGGCTTCGCTAATCTCCGCACCCATGTAAGCTACGGCTTCCCTATCGCACCTATTAAGTGCAACTTGAATGTTATGGTGGGTGCAAACTGGTCAAAAACACCATCGAAGATTGACGGTAAGTCAAACTATACAAGTAACATGGGTTACGATGCTACTGTATCTCTTGGTAGTAACATCTCGGAGAATATAGACTTTACGCTGCAGTGGAATGGCGCATATAATGATGCTACGCAGTCGTTGGCTATGCGTAACAAAAATAATAAGTACTTCAGCCACACTGCCTCAGGCTCACTAAAGTGGGTCTTCTGGAAGGGCTTTAGCATCACTGCCTCGGCAAACTATAACCAGTATATGGGCTTTACGGATGACTATAACGAGAGGTTCCTTATCTGCAACTTCTACCTTGGTAAGAAGCTCTTTAAGAATCAACTCGGTGAGGTGCTTGTTGGTGTCAACGACTTGCTAAATCAGAATAGCGCCTTTGCTCGTACCGTGGGCAGTGGATATAGGCAGAATGCTTGGAATAGTGTCGTGGGTCGCTACTTCACTGTGCAGTTTAACTATAACCTCCGACTATTTGGTAAGCACGCAACGCGCGATATGTCGAAGTACGAGGGTATGGAGATAAAGAAGGGTGGTACACCATACGGCAGACCAATGCCACATTAAATAATTAGTAATTAGAAATTAGTAATTAGTAAAAGGCGTTGCCTTTGACCGTTAGTTGCTTAAGACCTTAGGACCATTAGGATATTTTATTCTTAATTGTCTTAAGGTCTTAATCGTTTTACCGATCTTTATAAATAGTCACAAAATAACTCTGTTTTTGAATAATTACTAATTACTAGTTTCTTAATACTAATTTTTTTTGTATCTTTGCACGATATGCTATTGTTATATGTATGGTGGCGTGAAATAAACGAAATTTAGATTATAGATATGGATATTTTATCAAAAGTAATTAAGTTATTCTTCGGCTCTAAGGCCGATAAGGATCGTAAGGAGATAATGCCTTATGTTGAGAAAATCAAGGCTATATATCCTTCGATTACAAAGCTCTCTAACGATGAGCTCCGTGAGCGTTCACAGGCGTTGAGCAAGGCTATTGCCGACTTCATTGCTCCAGATGAGGAGCTTATCGCAAAGCATAAGATTACGCTTGAGCAGCCTGAAACATCGCTTAGCGATAAGGAGCGTCTGTCTAAGGAGATTGATGACACCACAAAGCGCATAGACGATAAGATTGAGCAGAAACTTGAGGAGATACTCCCTGAGGCATTTGCAATCATGAAGGATACGGCACGCCGCTTTGCCGAGAACGATGAGGTGGTGGTTACGGCTAACGACTTCGACCGTAACCTTGCTGCCGAGCGTGGTGACTTGGTGCGTATCGAGGATGATAAGGCTATCTACAGCAGCCAGTGGACCGCAGGTGGTAACACCATTAAGTGGGATATGGTACACTACGATGTGCAGCTATTTGGTGGTGTGGTACTTCATAAGGGTCGTATTGCCGAGATGGCTACAGGTGAGGGTAAGACCCTTGTGGCAACACTCCCAGTATTCCTCAATGCCTTGGCACACAAGGGTGTACATGTTGTGACTGTGAACGACTACTTGGCACGCCGTGATGCTGAGTGGATGGGTCCTATGTATCAGTTCCATGGCCTATCGGTAGCTTGTATCGATAATACACGCCCTAACTCTGAAGAGCGTCGCAGAGCTTATAACGCAGATATCACCTTCGGTACGAACAACGAGTTCGGCTTCGACTACTTGCGTGATAACATGGCATCAGCACCTAAGGACTTGGTGCAGCGCAAGCACCACTTCGCTATTGTCGATGAGGTTGATTCGGTACTTATTGATGATGCTCGTACTCCACTTATCATCTCAGGTCCAGTGCCTAAGGGTAGTGACCAGCTTTATGCCGAGTATCAGCCAGCAGCAAAGTATATCTACGACCTACAGAGCAAGATGTCATCTACGGATGTTGCCGAGGCTAAGCGTCTCTATGCTGATGGTCAGATGGAGGAGGCTGGTAAGTTGTTGCTTCGTGCCCATAAGGCTATGCCTAAGTACAAGGCGTTGATTAAGTTCCTTTCGGAGCCAGGTGTGAGGGTCTTGTTGCAAAAGACTGAGAATATCTACATGCAGGACAACGAGCGCCGTATGCATGAGATTACTGATGATAACTTCGTTGTACATGACGAGAAGATGAATACTCTTATCCTCACAGATAAGGGTCATGAGGTAGCCTCAAAGCGCTTTGGCGAGGAGGGCTTCTTTGTGTTGCCAGATATTGGCGCTCGCATCGCTGAGATGGAGCAGAACAAGGAGCTATCGTTGGAGGAGCGCGCACAGAAGAAGGATGAGCTTCTTGCCGATTACTCAATCAAGGCTGACCGCGTACATACCATGAACCAGCTCCTTAAGGCATACTTCATGTTCGAGAAGGAGGTGGAGTATGTGCTTATCGATAATAAGGTTAAGATTGTCGATGAGCAGACAGGTCGTATCATGGAGGGTCGCCGCTACTCTGATGGTTTGCACCAGGCTATCGAGGCTAAGGAGAATGTTAAGGTTGAGGATGCTACGCAGACCTTTGCAACCATCACCCTTCAGAACTACTTCCGTATGTACCACAAACTTGCAGGTATGACAGGTACTGCCGAGACTGAGTCATCGGAGTTCTGGAGCATCTACAAACTTGATGTTGTGGTTATCCCTACAAACAAGGAGGTTATCCGTGACGATAGAGAGGACTTGGTATATAAGACCGAGCGCGAAAAGTATAATGCCGTTATTGCAGAGATCGAGAAGATGGTCGAGGCTGGTCGCCCTGTATTGGTGGGTACTACCTCAGTCGAGATCTCAGAGCTCTTGAGTCGTATGCTCAAGATCAGAGGCATCAAGCATAATGTGTTGAATGCTAAGCAACACCAGCTTGAGGCACAGATTGTTGCAGAGGCAGGTCGCAGCGGTCAGGTTACTATCGCTACAAACATGGCAGGTCGTGGTACAGATATCAAACTTACTCCTGAGGTTAAGGAGCGTGGTGGTCTTGCTATTATCGGTACTGAGCGCCACGAGAGTCGCCGTGTAGATCGTCAGTTGCGTGGTCGTGCAGGTCGTCAGGGTGACCCAGGTTCATCTCAGTTCTTTGTATCGTTGGAGGATAAACTCATGCGTCTCTTCGGCTCTGAGCGTATTGCTTCGATGATGGATAAGATGGGTATCCAGGAGGGTGAGGTTATCCAGGCGGGTATGATGACCAAGGCTATTGAGCGCGCTCAGAAGAAGGTCGAGGAGAACCACTTTGGTGTTCGTAAGCGCCTATTGGAGTATGACGATGTTATGAACTCTCAGCGTGAGGTTATCTACACTCGTCGTCGCCACGCCTTGTATGGTGAGCGTATTGATATTGATATGAACAACCTACGCTACGACTACGCTATTAAGTTCGTGGAGGCACATGAGGGATGTTCATTTGATGAGTTTAAGTTTGACCTCTTGCGCGAGGTGGCTCTCGACACTACGATCCTCGAGGAGCAGTTCGATGCTATGAAGCCTAAGCAGATTATCGACTATATTGTTGCAGACCTCACAGCTTTGTATGAGCGCAAGGCTAAGGCTATTGCCGATATCGTGCGCCCAACAATGCAACATCTATACGCCCAGAGCGAGGATCACATGGAGCGCCGTGTGGCATTCCCACTCACAGATGGTCGCCTACACTACACCATTCCTGTGGAGCTATCAAAGTGTAAGGAGACCGACTGCGCAGAGATATACCGTGTCTTTGCTAAGGTTGCACTCTTCACAACCATTGATGATGCATGGCGTGAGCACCTCCGCGAGATGGATGACCTTCGCCAGAGCGTGCAGAATGCTACATACGAGCAGAAGGATCCACTCCTTATCTATAAGCTTGAGTCTTTCCAGCTCTTCTCTAAGATGCTCGAAGATATCAACCGCGATGTGCTTGCACTTATCAACAAGGCATACCTCCCAGTGCGTGCAAACAACCCTGAGAGCATGCAGAATGCTCGCGAGCAGAAGTCTAAGGTTGATGTCAATAAACTTCAGGCATCGCGCATGGCAGCAGCTGCACAGGCTGGTCAGGGCGAGCGTGGCAAGACCGCACCTATCAAGGTGGATAAGAGCGTTGGTCGCAATGATCCATGTCCTTGCGGGTCGGGAAAGAAATACAAACATTGTCACGGCAAAATGTAAATTTCTTGTGATAAGGGGTCATATTTGACGCTTTGCTTGTCTGAAAAATGCTCATTTACTTCAAGTAAACTCCGCTTTTTCATCCTGCGACAAATCGCCAAATCTAACGCCTTCTGACAAGAAATTTGGTCGTACTTCCCGGTCGGTCGATATCTTGTATAGATAAGCGAAAACTATTACTAATTACTCATTACTAATTGCAAACAATGGGTTACAAAGAGCAGAAACAGCGACAGTTCGATTTGCGCTACTTGCAGATGGCGCGTGTATGGGCGGAGAACTCATACTGCGTGCGTAGGAAGGTGGGTGCGTTGCTCGTTAAGGATAATATGATTATCTCTGACGGCTACAACGGCACACCTGCGGGCTTTGAGAATGTGTGTGAGGATGATATGGGCAAGACTAAGCCCTATGTTCTTCATGCTGAGGCAAATGCCATAACTAAGGTGGCTAAGAGTGCCAACAACTGCGATGGCTCAACGCTCTATGTCACAGCCTCGCCATGTATAGAGTGTGCCAAGCTAATCATTCAGGCAGGTATCAAGCGCGTTGTATATGCCGACCCATACCGCAATGATGATGGTGTGCAGCTACTAAAGCGTGTGGGTATTGAGTGTGTGCAGGTGACACTTGATGAGTAGCATATCAGAACAGAATGAGGGCGGCTATAGTGTTGTAGCCGCCCTCATTCTGTTTATATGTGTACTCTTACTTCTGCAAAGGCATCTTATCCAAGCGGCGCTGGTGACGACCACCCTCGAACTCTGTCTCAAGCCAGATGTCGAGCATAGCCAAAGCCTCGTCGTTAGAGATAAAGCGTGCTGGCATACACAATACATTTGAGTTGTTGTGCTGGCGTGAGAGCTTTGCAATCTCAGGAATCCAGCAGAGTGCTGCGCGTACGCTCTGGTGCTTGTTGAGAGTCATAGAGATACCCTCACCTGAGCCGCAGAGTGCTACACCGCGTACCAACTCGCCATTATCGATAGCCTCACCGAGAGCGTGTGCGAAGTCTGGGTAGTCACAAGACTCCTCTGAGTGAGTACCAAAGTCCTTAACCTCGAAGCCCTTAGCTGAAAGGTAACCTACCAAGAACTCCTTAAGTTCGTATGCTGCGTGGTCGCATGCAATACCAATTTTCTTCTCCATAGCTTATTTATTGTTTTAAGGTTGTTAATTTACTCTTTAGATGCGCGCTTACGGTCAACCTCCGAGAGCAAAATCTTACGCAAGCGTATAGCCTTAGGCGTTACCTCTACATACTCATCCTCGCGGATATACTCCAATGCCTCCTCCAATGAGAAGATTGCAGGAGGTGCAATAGAGGTCTTCTCGTCCGAGCCCGAAGCACGCATATTGGTAAGCTGCTTAGCCTTAGTGACATTTACAGTGATATCGTTAGAGCGAGTATGCTCGCCAATAACCTGACCGCAATATACCTGCTCCATAGGCGAGATGAAGAACTTACCTCTGTCCTGGAGCTTGTCGATAGAGTAGGCGTAGGCTGTACCTGTCTCAGAGGCGATGATTGCACCCACAGAACGGCTCTCGATATCGCCCATCCATGGCTCGAAGTCCTTAAGACGGTGGGTCATGATAGCCTCACCCGCAGTTGCTGTAATCATTGTTGAGCGAAGACCTATGATGCCGCGTGATGGAATGATAAACTCAAGGCGTGTGCGCTCGTTTGAAGACTCCATGTTTACAAGCTGACCCTTACGGCGTGTGGTAAGCTCAATAACCGTTCCTGCGCAGTCATCTGGGCAGTCCACGGTCATCTCCTCCACAGGCTCGCACTTGATGCCGTCAATCTCCTTGGTAATAACCTTAGGCTGACCAACCTGAAGCTCGTAACCCTCGCGGCGCATGGTCTCGATAAGTACTGAGAGGTGCAACACACCACGACCATAGACAACGAACGAGTCGGCATTCTGTCCTGGCTCGACACGCAATGCAAGGTTCTTCTCAAGCTCTCTGTCAAGACGCTCCTTGATATGTCGCGATGTTACATACTTACCATCCTTGCCAAAGAATGGCGAGTTATTGATGGTAAAGAGCATAGACATTGTAGGCTCATCGATAGCAATAGGAGGTAGTGGCTCTGGGTCGGTGAAGTCACAGATTGTATCACCAATCTCGAAGCCCTCGATACCTACCAAGGCGCAAATCTCGCCACACTCTACGCGCTCAGCCTTAGCCTTGCCAAGACCCTCAAAGACCATGAGATCCTTAATCTTAGTCTTTACAAGTGTGCCATCGCGTTTTGCAAGTGTTACATTCTGACCTGCGCTAAGTGAGCCGCGTGTAACCTTACCTACAGCGATACGACCTACATAAGGTGAGTACTCCAATGATGTGACAAGCATCTGTACTGTACCGTCAACAACCTCAGGCTCTGGAATCTCGTCGATGATTGTATCGAGAAGTGGGCAGATAGAGTCGGTACGCTCAGATACTACATGCGACATCCAGCCCTGCTTAGCCGAACCGTAGATAGTCTTATAGTCGAGCTGCTCCTCGGTAGCACCGAGAGTGAACATAAGGTCGAAGACCTGCTCATTACCAACATCTGGGCGGCAGTTCACCTTGTCCACCTTGTTGATTACAACAATAGGCTTCTTGCCCAAAGACAAGGCCTTCTGTAGCACGAAGCGTGTTTGTGGCATAGTGCCCTCAAAGGCATCAACAAGCAAGATTACACCATCGCACATGTTGAGTACGCGCTCCACCTCGCCACCGAAGTCGGCGTGACCTGGGGTGTCGATGATATTGATCTTGTAGTCTTTGTATATTACCGATACATTCTTCGATAGAATAGTGATACCGCGCTCTCGCTCGATATCGTTGTTATCCATAATTAGGTCGCCTCCTGTATGTTCGTTGTCGCGGAGAAGGTTACCCTGCATAATCATCTTATCTACGAGTGTAGTCTTGCCATGATCTACATGGGCAATGATTGCAATATTGCGTAGTTTTCGCATTGTGTATTATATTTTATATAGATGCCACAAAGGTAATAAATTCTGCTTAAATATCGCTATTTATACATATATTTATAAAGAAACCCGCCCAACGGTAGTCGTTGAGCGGGTAAATATTGGATGTGGTGTAGTGTTACTCTGCCACAACCTCAGGACGCATTACAACCAATGTACGGTTGTTGTCCTTAAGAATCTGAGCTGCGAACGCCTTGATGTCCTCCAAAGTTACGCTCTCAAGGATACCGAGGTACTCCTCCTTGTAGTTGTAACCCTCCTCATACCAGCGGTTGATAGCTGACATCCAGCCGCTGTTGTTCTCGAGAACATTTGCGTAGTTCTTCTGAAGGAACTCCTTAGCCTTAGCTACATCGTCTGCCAAAGGACCCTCCTCAGCAATCTTGCGGATCTCCTTGTCGCAGATCTCGATAAGCTCGTCTGCCAAAGCATCGTTAGTGTCGAATACGATACCCATGAAGTAGTTCTCAACAGGATACTCCTCGATAGCGCCCTGAACAGATACACCGTATGTACCACCCTTCTCCTCGCGGATAGAGATCATATAGCGTGAGTCAAGTGCGCGGCTTAGCAAGTCAACGATAAGACGGTTCTTAGCGTTATCCTCCATAGCACCAGAGTAGATAAGGCGAACTGAAACCTTAGGCTGCTGCATAGCAGTGCGGAAGTCGTTAGTTACGACACCCTGAGCCATGCGAACGCCATCATCAACAACTGCGTACTCAACCTTCTTAGATGTTGGAAGTGCTCCGATATACTTCTCTACAAGTGGCTTCAAAGTATTTAGGTCAACATTACCAACGATAACAAAGCGGAAGTCATCAGCGTAGCCGAAGAGCTTAGAGTGAACGCTCTGCAATGCAGGGATGTTCAAAGCCTCGATCTGTGCAGCAGATGTAATCTGACGGCGTGCGTGGTTGCCGTAGAGTGTCTTCTGCAACTCCTTAGAGCAGATGTAGTTTGGATCAGACTCCATGTTACCGAAGTAAGGGATGTACATCTTCTTGAGGTTGTCAAGGTCAGTCTGGTCGAAGCGTGGTGATGTGAAGTTGAGGTACATGAGCTGAAGGATAGTCTCGATATCCTTTGGTGAACCGCCAGCGCTAACAGCGTGCTCGTATGAGTCAACACCTACATATGCCCAAGCTGACTTACCTGAGAGCTGCTTGCTAAGCTCAGTAGTAGAGAACTTGCCGATACCTGAGTTACTCATAACTGTACCAAGGAAAGCACCCTGATAGTACTCCTCGTCAGTAAGCATTGAGCAACCGCCCTTAGAATTAGCGTTGATAGATACCTCGTCAGCCTTCAAAGTAGATGGGCGAACAACAACCTTGATACCATTCTTCAAAGTCCACTCAGTGTAGCCAAGAGACTCGTTCTGAGCTGTAGCCTTAACCTTAGAAGCCTTAAGCTTTGTAGCTGGGTCGATAAGTGGCTCGATAACAGTGTTGTCAGCGTAAGCCTCGATCTCTGAAGCCTCAACCTCAGCGATGATAGCGTTGATCTGCTCAGCAGTAGGAACTACCATGCCCTCCTTCTGTGGAGCGCGAGCAAGGATTACAAGGTTCTCGTTAGGACGAACCATCTGTGCGTATGACTGGTTAACAGCGTCAACAGTTAGGCTGTTGATAAACATCTGGTCGAGCTCCCACTCGGTCTCAGCATCCATCATAGGAGTACCCTGAGCATAGTGGTCGAGGTAACGCTGTGCGTACTCATCGTTGCGAACATCGTTGCGGTTTGTGTACTGACGCTCAGCCCAGCGGAGAATCTCCTGCTTAGCACGCTCGAACTCACCTGCTGTGAAGCCGTGACGGCGCATACGCTCCATCTCAGTGTACATAGCGCGGAAAGCCTCATCGATACGGTTCTCGTGAGCTACAACAGAGAACATTGTGCTCTCCAATGTAGGGCAGATACCGATACCGCCCTCGCTCATACCACCACCAAGGAATGGAGCATCAGCAGCCTGTGCAATCTCCTCGAAACGAGCGTTCATCATCACTGTAACGAAGTTCTGGATGATGTTGTAAGTGTAGCCGATAACAGTATTCTTGTACTCCTTAGGAAGGGCCTCGCGGCGAGCAAACATCATTACAGAAGACTGAGTAAGCTCAGGATCTGTAAAGATTGAGATGATAGGCTCCTCGGTTGCAGGTACCATGATAACCTCCTTCTGAGCAGCATCTGCAGGTGATGCAGGGATGTCTGCCATAAGGGTCTTGATCTTTGACTCTACCTGGTCAACATCAACATCACCAACAATAACGAGCGCCTGATACTCTGGACGATACCACTTCTTATAGAAGTTAACCAAAGCCTGCTGATCGAATGACTTCAAGCCGTCCAAGTAACCGATAAGGTTACGATGCTCGTAGAGTGTACCCTGGAATAGCTTCTTGATCATGTCGTTCTGTGCGCGAAGGCTACCACCATCGCGTGTACGAAGCTCCTCCATGATAACGCCACGCTCTGAGTCGATCTCCTCTGGCTGCAAAGCGATGAACTGTGACCAGTCGTGAAGGATAAGAAGTGCAAGGTCAAGGTTCTCCTCCGTAATAGGGCAATCCTTAATCATGTACTCTGTGCAATCCCAAGAGGTGAATGCGTTAAGGTTGTAACCGAACTGTACACCGATAGTCTCCAACTTCTCGATCATCTGCTTACCTGGAAGGTTCTTTGAGCCGTTGAATGCCATGTGCTCAAGGAAGTGAGCAAGACCCTGCTGATCGTCCTCCTCCTGGATAGCACCTACATCGTGGTAGATGAAGAAGCTTGCCTGTCCCTTTGGCTTCTCGTTGTGGCGAATGTAGTAGGTCATACCATTCTCAAGTACACCTACTCGTACCTCAGGATCAAGCGGAAGCTGCTGTGTTGGGTCCTGAGCATTGATACTTGCAACACCTATAAATAGGGCTACAAGTGATACAAATAGTTTTCTCATAGAACTGTTAGTTAATAGGTTATAAAAAATAAATTGTCTATTTCGTTTGTTCTGCACAATAATTCAAGCAAAGATACACTTTTTTTGCTAAAATATATGATTTATTGTTATATTATTTATTTATAGTGGAATAATTATCTCTTATGCACACAATATTTAACGCGCTACGAACGATATTTATTGTAGAACTATTGTGTAAAAACAAAGGGGCTGACTAAATTATTTTTTAGTCAACCCCGTTTATTTACCACTATATTAGATAGGTATGGAATAGCTATTGCTACTTGGTATTAACCTCTGGACGCATCACAACCTGTATGCGATTATTATCCTCAAGCATTCTCTTAGCACACTTTTGGATATCTTCTAAAGTTATGCTTTCAAGGATGCCGAGATACTCCTCTTTATAGTTGTAGCCAAATTCATACCAATAGTATATCATTGATGATAAACCATTGTTGTTCTCGATGACATTGTGATAATTCTTCTTGAGGTACTCCTTGGACTTTGCAATATCATCAGCCAAAGGTCCCTCCTCAGCAATCTTGCGTATCTCTTTGTCGCATATTTCAATAAGTTCATCGGCAAGCTCCTCGTTTGTGTCGAATGAGATATTCATGTAATATTGCTCTACAGGATATCTCCTAATGTTACCATCGACAGATATACTATATGTGCCACCCTTTTCTTCGCGGATTGAGATCATATAACGAGCGTCAAGAGCCCTGCAAAGAAGGTCCATAATTACAAGATTCTTAGCATTATACTCCATATCACCAGAGTATTTTAAGCCTACAGAAACCTTAGGCTGCTGCATTGGAGTGCGGAACTCAATCCTATTCTCACCATTTATTAAACGAACACCATCGTCAACTACTGCATACTGCTCATCTATTGATGTTGGGAGTGAGCCGATGTATTTTTCAACAAGAGGCTTCAGCTTTTTGGTGTTTATGTTTCCAATAATCACAAAACGGAAACTGTCGGCATCGTTATATAGCTTTGAGTGTATGTTCTGCAATGTAGCGATATCCAATACCTCATAATGCTCTGCAGAGGTGTACTGACAGCGTGTGTGGTTGTTGAATATTGTATTATGGAATATGTTGCTATGGATATAATCAGGGTTAGATTTTAAGTTGGTATAATAAGGAATTTTGTTATTCTTAATTCGGCTAAGATCGTTATCATCGAAGCGTGGAGATGTGAAGTTGAGATAGATCAATTGGAGTATTGTCTCTATATCCTTTGGTGAACCACCAGCTTCGATAGAGTGGCTATATGCACCAACATCAATTGTAGCCCATGCGTTTTTGCCTGTTAGTTGTCTGGTAAGTTCAACGCTATTGAATTTGCCGATACCAGAGTATGACATAACTTCACTAAGTAGAGTGCCTTGATAATACTCATGGTCACTAAGCATAGAACAACCACCCTTAGCATTTGCAAATATATTTACAGAATCTTCACTAAATGTTGATGGACGAACAACAACCTTAATGCCATTCTTTAGAGTCCATTCGATGTATTCAAGCGACTCGTTTGTGGTTGTGGACTTAACCTTTGAACCCTTGAGTTTTGTCTTTTTGTCGATAAGTGGTTCAATAGAGCTATTATCTATATATGGCTCAATATCAGATGACTCAATCTCTGTAATTATAGCTTCGATATCCTCCTCGGTAGGGACCTTTACACCCTCTTTTCCGGGAGTCTGAACAATAATTACAAGATTTTCATTTGGCCTTAACTCCTGTGTATAAACCTGATTAACATCATCAATGGTGATGCTCGAAACAAGCTTCTGATCGAGCATCCACTCACTCTCAGCATCCATTATAGGTGTTCCTTCTGCAAAGTGGTTTATATATCGCTGGGCATAATCATCGTTGTAGATGTCGTTGCGACTCTTGTAGTAACTCTCAGCTCCGTTATAATACTCCTTCTTCATGCGTTCATACTCGCTCTTGGTGAAACCGTATCTACGCATACGCTCCATCTCGGTGTAGATAGTACGGAAAGCATCATCTACACGACCCTCATGAGCCACAGCGATGAATGTTGTTGCCTCCATTGTAGGACATATACCGACACCGCCGTCATCCATACCACCACCAAGAAGTGGTCCATCCGCCTGTTGTGCAAGCTCTTCAAATCGGTAGTTCATCATAGATGAGGCACATTGAGAGATATATTGCTTAGTGTAGCTTGTGAATGTATTCTTCTGCTCCTTAGGAAGTGCGTCACGGCGGGCATACATATATACAACAGACTCCGTAAGCTCAGGGTCTGTAAATATTGAGATGATTGGCTCCTCGGTTGTAGGAACTTTGATTATCTCCTTTTGAGGCGCATCTGATGGCGATGCTGGAATATCTGCCATAAGTGTTTTAATCTTTGCCTCAATCTGATCTACATTGATATCGCCAACAACAACGATTGTTTGATACTCAGGTCTGTACCATGTGCGATAGAACTCCTCTAAAGCAGAGTGGTCAAATGTCGCTAATCCATCCATGTGACCTATAATGTTGCGTTGCTCATATATTGTGCCTTTGAGTAGATTTTGAATCATAGCGTCTTGGGCGCGTTGATGACCATTATTGCCTGTGCGAAGCTCCTCGATGATGACTCCTCGCTCGGCATCTATACCCTCTGGGCGTAGTGCAATATAGTGCGACCAATCGTGCAGGATAAGTAGGGCAAGATCGATATTCTCGTCACTTACAGGGCAGTCCTCGATATAGTACTGTGTGCAATCATGCCCCGTGAAGGCATTGATACTATATTCAGCAACACCTATACTCTTCAACTTATCGCTTATCTCGTTACCCGAGAAGTGCTTTGTGTCCTCAAATGCCAAGTGTTCGAGGAAATGAGCAAGACCTTGTTGGTGCTCAGCCTCCTGAACGGCTCCTACATCGTGATAGATATAGAAACTTGCCTGCTGCTTAAGTTTAGCGTTGTGACGAATGTAGTAGGTTAAACCATTGTCAAGCACGCCAATTCTTACCTCTGGGTCGATAGGTAGCTGTTCTGTGGAACTCTGTGCAAAGATGTTTACTATACTTGCAAAGAGTAAAACAATAGATAATAAAGACTTTCTCATGAGTATATTGGTAGTTTATATTAGCTCGAATTGGTTATTTCACCATATAACTCTAACAAAGATAGGTAAATTATTCAAATAATAGGAGCGTTGGCGAATATTATTTCGTATCTTTGTGCAAAGAAATTTATTATTATGGCTGAGATTACATCATATGACTTTATAATTCAACCTCAGGATGTTGATTTTACACTCCGTGCATCGGCGGCGTCAATTATTAACTATATGCTTAATGTTGCGGGTACGGATGCTCATCGTAAGGGCTTCGGTGTTGATGCCTTGCAGGGACACTCCGTAACATGGGTGTTGTCGCGCTTGGCGGTGGAGATTGCTGCACAACCTAAGCAGTACGAGGCTATTCAGGTTGATACTTGGGTTAATGAGTTTAATCGCCTATCCTCTACTCGTAACTTTCGTATGCGTCAGGATGACAATATCTTAGCTATGGGCGTGTCGCAGTGGTGTATGCTCGATATGGAGAGCCGTCAGGCGGTGGATATGACAAAATTGAAGGATGTCTATGAGAGGGCTATGGTTGATGAGCCTTCGCCTATAGCCATGCCTGCTCGTCTTCGTGGCGTTGAGGCGGAGTCGCATAGCTCACGACCTGTAGTATATAGCGATATTGACTTTAATCGCCATGTCAACACATTGCGCTACATCGACCTTATGTTTGATGCGCTGCCTATCGAGCGTATTGAGAACAACAACGGTATGCGTATAGACATAAATTTCCTTGCGGAGGCACTCTATGGTGAGGTGTTGACAATAGGCGTAGCTACGGAGGGTGATACTTGGCAGTTTGAGATCTCGTTAAACTCTGGTAAGACACTCTGTCGTGCGAAGATAGAGTTCAAATAGTCAACAATATGACTCACAAGAGGTTAAAGATAGCAATAGTAGGACCTGCACATCCCTATCGTGGAGGCTTGGCGTCAATCATGGAGACTATGGCTCGTGAGTTCCAGTCGCGTGGCTATGAGGTTGATATTTTGACTTTTACGCTCCAGTATCCCTCGTTGCTATTTCCTGGTAAAAGTCAGACTGTAGATACCCCAGCGCCCGAGGATTTGAATATTCGCCGCAGGGTATCGACCATAAATCCATTGTCGTGGTGGAGCGTAGGTCGTGAGATTTGTAAGGCTCAGCCCGATATTGTGCTGATGAAGTATTGGACACCCTTTATGGCTCCATGCTTTGGCTCGATAGCGCGTCTTGCACGCAGAAACAATCATACGAAGGTTATTTGCCAAATAGATAATGTCGAGCCACACGAACACCATATCACAGACAGACCATTCAATCGCTACTACCTCAATTCGGTAGATGGCTTTATATATATGTCGGAGCAGGTGCATGGAGAACTCCAAGAGTACACCTCTATACCAGCACTCTTCTCTCCGCACCCTATGTTCGAGAATTTCGGTGCGCGCGTGGAGCGTATAAAGGCGTGCGAGGAACTGGGCTTAGACTCAGGTGCGCGCTATGCAATGTTTTTTGGACTTATACGCGACTACAAGGGTCTTGATACCCTTCTTGAGGCGTGGGCGAGGTTTCGTAGAGAGGGGTATAAACTACTTATTGCTGGAGAGTTCTATGCTTCGCGTGATAAGTATCTCGCTATTATTGAGCGTCTTGGACTTGCTGATGATATTGTTTTGCACGACTACTTTATCCCAGATGAGAGGGTTAAATACTACTTCTCGGCGGTGGATTGTGTGGTACTACCATATAAGAGTGCGACACAGAGTGGTGTGACGCAGATATGCTATAACTTCTCGACCCCTGTGATTGTTACTAATGTTGGTGGTCTCGCCGAGATTGTACCTGACGATCGTGTAGGTTATGTATGCGAGCCATCAGTTGAGGGCGTTACAACCGCGTTGGAGAGAATGTTTGATGGCGACACCCTTGAACGCTTTGCACGAAATATGTTAGAGGAACGCAAGCGTTTCTCGTGGGGCGCTATGTGTGATAAGATTGAGGAGCTATACGCTCAGATAACATCTATATAACACCATTTCTATATAGCCAGCACTTGTTGCATGCTCCATTCTCGCAGTAGGCGCGGGATAGGTGTAGAAGTGCCTGTGAGTCTATTGCCGATAAGGAGATAGGTGCACTGCCTCTCTGCCACATTGTGATATATCTGTTCTGCTCAGAGGGTATGCTCTTGGCTAATTGCATGGCTTGTATAATTAGCCCTTTGTCCTCCATGTATAGACCATTGGCAATGAGTGTGGGTACTATAACATTTATGCCCAAGAGGTCGCTTGTGAACGACCCTATGCGGGCTGAAGCATCGTGCTTGGTCGTTCCTAAGTAGAAGTTGTCGAGCCAATATTCCGATGCACAACCAGAGAATAGACCGTGTACATCCTTGCGTGTGTGGCACTTCATGACCTCACTGAAGGATATGCTCTGCCTATACATCGATGCTGCAAACTGCACAAGACGCAGTGTGGGATGGGTGTTAGGGTATATATTTTGAAGTCGCCACACCTCGGCATTCATAGGTGTGATGCTGTATTTGGCAGCTAAGTGGCTAAACTCAAGTTTAAGCATCTTGATATACCCATCCTCAGGATATAGGTCAAGCAGCCCTGCACCACCCAGGAGCAGCGCTTCGAGTGTTCGTAGCTCGCCGCGCTCCTTGGCTAACATGTTGTAACTTGCGATTTTAGATAGTTGCTCCATGGCAGCACCATTGTGTGTACTGCCCAGATATTTAAGGAGGGTGGTGTAGAGTGTTTGGTTCCACTCCTCACCTACAGCCTTGAAGGTCTCTGTTATAACCCTCTGCTTGCTGTTCATACGCTCCTTGAATAGACGCTCAAAGAGTTTGGCGCGTCTTTGTGGCTCAAGTTCAGCGATGTATGCGCTACACTCTGCTATGTTGCCGCGTGGAGTCATCCCTGTTTAGAATAGATTAAGTTCCAACAATGCCTCCTCAGTCATCATAGACTTATCCCACTGAGGCTCGAAGGTAAGGGTAATGTTAACGCTTTTAACACCATCAATCTTGCTTACCTCGCGGTGTATATCAGCAAGAAGCTGGTCAGCCATAGGACAGTTTGGAGCAGTGAGAGTCATGATAATCTCTGCTGTGCCCGATGGGTCGAAGTTAATCTCATATATAAGACCGAGATCGTAGATGTTTACAGGTATCTCTGGATCGTATATATTCTTTAGTGTAAGAACGATGTTCTTCTCTATTGATAGTATCTCCTCTGGTGTCATCTTAGTTATTCGTTTTTCTGTGAAAATACAAGTGCGTCGAGCTTCATCTGTGCAATCATTGCGCGCAGGCCATTGCTTCGTGTAGGCGATAGGTTCTCGCCAAGACCTATAGCATCGATGAAGTATAGGTCGATGTTTGCAGCATCCTCGGGTGTGCGGCCATTCATCACGCGGATGAGTAGCGCGATGATACCCTTGGTGATGATAGCATCGCTATCGGCAGTATATGTCATCTTACCATCCTCAAGCTCTGATGATACCCACACTCTCGACTGGCAACCCTCGATAAGGTACTTATCTGTACGCTTTGCAGGGTCAATAGCTGGTAGGCTCTCGCTAAGGCTGATGATGTAGTCGTACTTATCCAACCAATCGTCAAACATCGAGAACTCCTCGATTATCTCCTCCTGAATTTTATCCTGTGTCATCTCTATCTATTATTTAATCTATCTTCTCTCTAAACTCCCATAGTGCAGGCTCTGTCGCTGCCCACGGACGCTCTATGCCGAGCAAGTATGCCAATGTTGGGGCTAATGCCTCGATGCTCACCTCGCGCTCAACGCTCTCTGTTGTACCGTGGCGGAGGATTATAAGCGGTACATTTCTATCGTAGTTATATCCTGCATCTGAGGATGAGCGTACGCCCTCCTGTTCAACTATCCACCCAGGGATGAGGTCTATAATTACATCTCCTGAACGCGTAGGGTAGAAGCTCTGCTGCATAAGGCGGCTACGACCCTCGCCAAAGAAGGTGTTGCGTAGTGCTGTGGCAGATATTGCAGAAGATATGCCACGCATCTGCAATAGGAAGGTGGCAACCTCCTCGCGTATTGTTGCAAGGTCAAGGCGCTTGTTGTTTATCAGCGTGTGGTCAAGATATAGAGCCTTGTTGGCAAAGCCGAGGATGTATCTATCTGAGCCATACTTCGCTCCAAGAAAGGCATTCACAAGTACCTCCATCTGTCCAATGTTAAGACGCTCGCGCGGTGCATCGCCCTTGATATTATAGGATGGCGATGTGCCGTGGTAGGAACTTAGCGTAACCACAACATGCTCCTTATGCTTGAACTGAGCATATAGCTTAACGAGGAAATCCTCGATGTCCTTATCCAAGCGATAGAGCATATCCTCATACTCCATAGACTCGGTGCCGTAGGTCTCGGCGATGTAGCGTGCTGTGTCGAGCGATATGTTGAGGATGTCGGGATGTTCATCCTTACCAAGAGCCTCCTTTGTGATATACTGAAACGCGAACTTAAGTGCCATGGTGTTACCCGCAGGGGTGTAGCACATCTTACCAAAGTCGCTGTTTGCAAGTGTAAGGTCTATATCCTTTATGAGCGTTGTGGTCTTGGATGTAATGCCCTCCATTACTGCTACCTCGGAGTTGGTGTAGTGCTGTGCGGTGTATAAAGGACGCCAGCGCTTCATGTGATACATGTCGTTCTGACCATCGCGGTTATACTCTCCAATCCATTTTGGAAGTGTTGAGGTGTATGCCGAGGATGTTGTCCAATGTGTCTGCTTCTTCTCAGCCCAGTAGCCTATGCCATGTTTACCCGTGAGCAATATTGCCGAGATGGGGTCAATAGCTACCGTGCAGCTCTTGCTTAGGTTGTTATGCATAATGAGCATGTCACCCAATGTTGGTGAGCTAAGACGGTGAGGCGAATACTTACCTGTACCCGTGCTTGGTGCCACAGATTGCGCCTTGTCATCGAAGATAAGTTCCATATACGAGCCATCGACATAGTTCCACCAATGGTCGCCTATAACGCCATGTGTTGCAGGTTCTGTGCCTGTGGCTATTGTTGCCAGACCTGCAGCTGTTGAGCTATTAGCATAGTCGAGCATGGCATTGTGATACCTCACACCCTCATCCATAAGACGCTTAAAACCCCCATCCGAGAAGTTGGATGAGTAGCGGTCAAGGTCGCTGTTACGCAGAGAGCCAACGATGATGTTTACCACCAAGCGTGGTCGCTCTGCCATGGCGGTGGTGTAGCTTAGTAGTGCTACGGCAAGTATCGAGAGTGTGCGTATAAAGTATCTTCGCATAGTTTCGTTGTTCAATGAGCTGGCAAAGTTACAAATTTATTTGTAACATCTGCTCGAAATACTCCTTTTCTTCGGAAAAATCTATATCGCCAAGCTCTGCGATGTTTTTAAGCTGCGCCAGGCAGAAGTTGCGGTAGGCCTCGCTACTTGGATTTAGAGGCCTGTGAGCGCGAGCCTGAACAATGTCTAAAACCTTGTTTTGTCTCTTTTTTGCATCATCGCTAAGCGCTGCTTCGAAGAATTTGTGGGCTACATACTCCACAGCTTGAGTCGAAGGGTGGAGCATATCTTCGGCATAGAATCGATAGTCGCGAAGGTCATCGGTAACTAATTCGTATGCTGGGAAGTAGATCGCACGATGGGGGTATTGGCAGATGATGTTATTTATCGAAACACGAAGTATAGCCTTGCTTAGAGAGTTACCCTCCAAGCCATCGTTAAGGTGGCGCACAGGACTTACTGTGAAGAGTATTTTCGCTTTTGTGTTGTCGATAATCTCTCGGAGACTATCGGTCACCTGCTCAGTGATTAGTAGCTCGTTGCTGAAATTTTTTGCTGCCATCTTATGACAGTTGGCAACAACCTCGCCACTGCTATCGCGCCACACATATGCGCTGCCGAGAGTGATGATTATAAGCGTTGCCTCCTCCAAACTTCTGCGCCCATTATTCAGAGCATTGTTCATCGCATCGAGTGCCTCCTCGGGTGTAGCTCCTGATATGGAGGAGTGGAAAAGGTAGCTTACATAGCGACCATTTTGCTCGAATATATCTCCCTCAGTGATCCTTGCGTACTTGCGCATCATAGCAACACTGCGGGCTATGGATTTAGGGTTAAAGAGTATGCCTGTGGGGTTATCCGTAACATTGAATTTTGATTCTCGGAGTTTGCCTGCAATATTTGAGGCAAAGCATGAACCGAGGCATACAATCCTATCGTTGTAGCCTATTTTATCACTCCACGGTGTAACGGTTATCTCGGTACGAAATTTCATCTTATCCAACTATATATTTACTCTTTGGAAGTAGTGATATGAGCTTAGCTACAATAGCTGAGCAAGTAAAGGTGAGTAGGGCAGATACTACCATCGTTAGTGGTGTGGTCATGCCCCATGAACTTACAATATCGAACACTGCGACCAATACAAACATGTGTAATAGGTAGATGCCATAGCTTAGACGAGAAATATCATAGACAAGCCCATATCCTCGTGTTGGCTGCTTGATGAGTTTTAGTAGGAGGAATACACCGAGCGTCATTAGGGCAACGCCTGTGACGGTGAAATCCCAACTAAGCTCCAACCTAACGGCTAAGTCTATAGTATCGATAATAGGATAGCTATCAGGTAGCTGTGCGTAGAATGGCAGGGCAGTAATCAGATAGCCTACAGCAATCATTGGCAGTGCTACACAGAGGCTCTTTGCTGTGCCCCAATCTACATATTTACGGATGTAGTCCGATGCTACGATATAACCTATAAAGCCGCTAAAGTAGTAGAGTAGTCCAAACTCGTTCCAGCTCGCCTCACCCCACACCTCGGCAGTGCCACGGAGCGTGAGGGCAAGTTCGCGGAAGAAGGGTACGGCAGTGCTAAAGAGCCAGAGAAGAAGAAAGGCTCTTTCACCTCGCTGTGATACACGCTCCAGCCATGGTGAAAGTATCGGCATAAAGAGGTATAGACCAATAAGCATATATACAAACCATAGATGTCCGCTATGCCACATAAGGTTGACGCTGAGCTGCTTCATGTTCTCGGCTATAGCGACCTCACCACCTGAACCCCACATGGGGATAAAGGCGTAGGCTAACGACCAGAAGATAAATGGTATTACAACACGCTCAAAGCGACGGCGATAGAAGCTCTCGGTATCGCTCTTTAGGGACATAAGCAGATAGCTCGATGCCATAACAAAAAGTGGTACGGCAATGCGTAGCAGTGAGTTAATGAATGTAACCCATAGTGCGTCGCTCTGCGATGCTATATATGTACCCTCGCTATTGAGGTAGAAGGGCTCGATGCAGTGTACTAATATCACCATAAAGCAGGCGACCACACGCAGGTAGTCGAGGAAGACGATACGCTCAGTAGATGTGTAGGTTGTAGCGGAATTCTTCATTCGTGTTATTATATATTATAAATATCTGCAAAGATAGTGTTTTGGTAGAAAAATTCTTATCTTTGCACATTAAAATGTATAAAATTAAAGCTATGAAAAAGAATATTGTTTCATCTTTCGATGTTGACCATCGTACACTTGATGCAGGTCTATACTTGCGTTCAGTATATACAATCAACGAGGAGTATCAGGTGCGTTCGTGGGATTTGCGTTTCCGCGCACCTATGGCACACGCCCCTCTTGGCTCAGGTGAGGTACATACAATAGAACATCTTATGGCCTACTACCTACGCCTTGATGAGAAGATTGGCTCCTCTATCGTGTCGTTCTGTCCTATGGGTTGTAAGACAGGTTTCTACCTCTCTACAATGCAGAATGTTGAGGCAGAGGATGTTCGAGAGGCTTTGGCTAAGGTCTATAAGCAGGTGTTCCCTCTAAAGTCGGCATCTGATATCGTGGGTCTTAACGAGATACAGTGCGGCAACCCTGGTTTGTATGCCATAGACTCAACAAATGCGGCTATGGCGGAGTATATGCGCACGCTCTTTACTGCGGATGAGGCTGCGGAGCGAGGTATTGCAAGTGTATATGAGAAGTGGTGGTAGTATGCGAGTGTTGATTTGCGCACCTACAGCACGCGAGTACCGTGCTATGCGCTACGCCTTGGATAAGGCTCAGAATTTGAAGCATTGCTACGACCTTAAGGAGGTGGGTATAGGTAAGGCGTTGTCTTCGGCAGGTGTGGCGCGTGCCTTGACTCTTGCCGAGCAGAAGTATGATATGTTGGCTGTGGTGGGCTTCGCTGCCTCGGCACTTGGTCGCAAGCAGGGCGATATTGTTATGCCATGCCGTGCCATACATCACGATGCTATTATCCCTGAGAACTTCTGCCCAGAGATTACCGACCCTCGTAAGTTGCAGGGTACAGACCCAGAGACTGTATTTACAGGCGATTCGTTTGTGAATGCTGATATCATCCGCGAGGTCAAGGCGCGCTTTGGTGTTGATTGTGGATTGTTCGACATGGAGATTGCCGCAATATGTCAGGTGGCAGAGTTATATGATAATATCCCTGTTGTGGTTGCAAAGTATATCTCGGATGTACCCGAAGAGGGTCACTCGGAGCACTCATACGATGAGTTTGCCGATGCACACTCGGACTTCACGCCACTGCTCGAAAAGCTCGAAGAACTTATCTAAACTGAAAACTGAAAACTGCAAACTGAAAAGTGCGGTGTCTGCGACGCGTGTTTATAAAGTGAAAACTGAAAACTGAAAAGTGTGGTGTCTGCGACGCGTGTTTATAAAACTTATGCGAAGCATACCTTACCTTTCAGTTTTCACTTTTCACCTTTCAGTTTATAAAAAGAGTGGTACACTTTGCAGACAACCATTATTTTATTTTAACTAATTGATTTTCAGTGTTAGTTTTTACGAAAATTGCAAAATCCTACATAGAAGACTACATGGAGGTCGTAATTAAGCCAAAAAACTACGAATGCAAAGGTACATAAAACTTTTGAAAGTAAAGCACTGAAATCAAGCATCTTCCAAAGATGCATTGTGAATAAACTAAGGTGGCGTATGAGCGAACTACAAGGTTCACTGCATACGCCACTTTTGTTTATAATCGGTAGGATGTATCTATTATACAGATATTAGATATCCTCTAAATCTTTTTGAATTTTGGTTTCTACATTTTGAGAATCACGATAACGAATTACCACCATTCCCTCATAGACGCCAGATGTCTTCTCGATTGATAATTCTATATCTCCACCTGTAACCTCCCATGCACTTGCCCATACAACTCTACCTTGATGAACTTCTGCCATTAAAGCTGTATTAGAATCTGAAAGAGCTGGATTCTTTTCTTTTGAGATTGTCGGTTTGCCGTATTTGCGAGTATATAAATCCTTATAATAGCTGTAAGTATTAACAAGAGTATTCCATTCACCACTTGGGTCAAACAATACGCCTACAGCAAATACATTTTTACCATCATCAGTCGCAGTGACACCTATAGTTGCATTACGGCCTGTAAAGTCTCCCATAAATAATGCAAGGTTGTTTTCACTACCTATAGATGTAAATCCTTTGGCTTTTAACTTTTGACAGAATTCACTCATACTTCCCTCAATTGGAATACCTTTGAAAGAAAGATGTTCAGAATTGCTTTGAGCATACGATGTCAATGCAATTACCATAAATGCGAACAATGCTGTAAGTTTCTTCATAATCTGTTGTATTATTGTTTTACATTATCATTACTATCGTAATCTAACCTACAAAGAAGCGTGGAACTGCAAGCCACACTCTTACTTGAAGGTCGTAGGAAACCATAGATGCAGATGTAACATTAGCAGCCCACGCTATACGCGTGAGAACCACTATGCTATCCTTGCATCTAATTGAAAATTTCCTACGTTTTCAAGTACAAGATAAGCATAACGCTTCTTCTTTTTCTCAAATGTTTTGGATATAGTTACCTCAATCCAACTACAAAAGTAGTAAAAATTCCGCAAATAGCAACACTCTTTTGGGGTCTTGTTCGGGTAAAATAGAACTATCGCCTCTTGCCCATCCGCAAAAGGTGATTAAATAGGGGTATGATTATTTACACTTAATTTAGACTACATAGAAGGCTACACGAGAATAGTAAAATATAATTTATTCGTCTTTTGTGCGAAAAGTCATTTCACAATACAAATACCTAATATGTTGTATATAAATAAATTCGGCGGTGAAAGATTATTCACCGCCGAAAAATGACAGCCAACATTGTACCACTCTTTTTTATATAAACATCTCTATAACCTTCCATGTAGCTATCATATGGCAGATGTCGCCGAGGATGACAAAGATATGGAATACGGAGTGGATATAGGGTATCTGCTTGAAGCTATACAGCACAGCTCCTACGATGTAGGCTACACCCTCGCCAACAACCCACAGCACTATCTCCAGACCGCAACACTCGATAAAGGGCTTGAAGGCGACAAGGATAGTAAGACCCATAAGTACATAGCAGGCGGTCTCAAGGTAGCTTTGACGCTTTAGTTTTCTAAAGCTGAGTGCTGTGCCTACGATGGCGCAGAGCCACACAAACGAGAATATCACAATGCCCCATGTTTCAGCACCACCATAGCGCATAGCGATAAGCGTGATAGGGGAGTAACTACCCGCGATATGCCAATATATCGCTGCATGGTCGAACTTGCGGGCAATGGCCTTAGTACGCTCTTTGGTTGCAGGAATGGCGTGGTATATCGTTGATGTGGCATAGGAAAAACATACGCCTATGAGGTATAATACAAAACTTAGGGTTACGACCCATGACTCGGCAGCAAGACCCTTCAAAATAAAAAGAATGCAGACGCCAAGACCAACTATCAGGGCGATGCCGTGTGTCGAGAAGTTGAGTATCTCCTCGGTGAGCGAATAGCTATTTTGTCGTTTCATGGGACAAATATAGTAATTCGTTGATAAAAAAGCGTATGGCTGACCATTTTTTAGGTCAGCCATACGCTTTTTAAGTATTTATAGTTACAGACTATCGAGTCTGCAAGAACAACTCGTGGTACTTGTTGTACTTATCCATCATGCCGTCCATATCACGCAAACGGAAGCACAATGAGTTGAGGAACTCGATGGTTGCTACATCTGATGGGTTGATAGCGTGAGCCTTCTCCAACCATGGAATAGCCTCAGCGTAGATGTGGTTAATCTTAGCGTTCTCAGTCTCATACTCCTCGTAGCTGATGCCAGAGTTGTTGTTGAGGGTGTTGATAGCGTCGTTAGCCTTCTCAATGATGAAGTAACCCATGTAGAAGTTAGCATCGAAAGCATCTGGACGAAGCTCTGCACACTTCTCGAATGACTTGATACACTCGTCGTAGTTCTTGATGGCGTTGTAAACACGACCACGACCGAACCACAAATCGTAGTTTGTAGGCTCATCCTTGAGTGAGTTCTCAATCATAGATGTAAGCTCGGCTGGGTCACCTACGCCCTCCTCAGCAGTGTAGAACTGCATAAGACCATCGAGGATAGTGTTGTTCTTAGGGAAGAGCTTAATACCTGTAAGCAATGCCTCCTTAGCCTTTGGAAGGTACTCCTCGCGGTTCTTATCCTTCTGACCATAGTAGCAGTGGAAGAGGTAGTAGTAGATGTGACCATTAGCGTCAGCATAACCCTTAGCGATAACCTCTGTGAAGAGCTGCTCACCCTTAGCGAAGGCTGCCAATGCATCATCGCCTGCAGCTGTTGATGCATACATAGTCAAGAGCATACCTGCGTTGAAGAGGTTGTCACCATTAGCTACGGTAGATGGAACGATGCTCTCAGCACGGTAAGCAAGCTCAAAGCACTTAGCAGCGTCAAGGATGCGACCTACGCTGTTAAGAGCGTCACCCTGCTGCATCAAAGCGTTTGCAAGGTTAAGTGCCACAGATGCAACCTTAGACTCAATCTTAGGGTCAATCTCATATGCCTTCTTCAAAGAGGCGATAGCTGTCTCAGCGAGGTTCTCCTTAATCTCCTTCTTCTGATTCCAGCCCTCGATGAGGTAGTTAGCTGGGTTTACATAGATATCTACATACTCGTAGTCAAGAACAATCATCTGCATACCCTGTAACTCTCCCTCAACCATGTTGCGTGGCTCGCCAACATTCATCTGTAGAACCTGTACAGGTACACCGCGACCAATCTCCTTAGTTGGGAGAATGTAGGCATCGGTATATGCCTTACCGTGAGCCAACCATGTAGCTGCCTTAATGTTCTTCTTTGGGTTCTCAAGTGTTAGGTCCACCTTCTGGAGTTTGTTTAGCTCGTTAGTGGTGTTCACCTTCTGTGCGTTTGCTGCTGGCAATGCAAACATAAACATTGCACTTGCCAAGAATAAAAACTTTTTCATAATTATCTAAGTGTTAAATATTACTATTCGTTTGTGTTCTCCGCTGTTTGGGCGTTCTCCACGCTCTCCACGCTCTGGTTGCCCTCAATGCTCTCTGCAATCTCCTCCTCCTCGGTTTTAGGAACTGCAGTGACTGAAGCAATAGCATCACCCTCGCGGAGGTCGATAATCTTCACACCCTGAGTTGCGCGACCGGCAACGCGTATCTGGTCGGCAGAGGTGCGGATTGTAAGACCTGAACGATTGATAATCATCAAATCGTTATCGTCAGTTACGGCCTGGATAGAGATTAGCTCGCCAGTCTTCTCGGTGATGTTGATGGTCTTAACACCCTTACCACCACGGTTGGTGATGCGGTACTCATCGAGGTCGGTACGCTTACCATAGCCATTCTCCGAGAGTACAAGGACATCCTGATTTGAGCCTGGCTCGATAGCTATCATGCCGATAACCTCGTTGTCGTCCTCGATAGATATCGCTCTCACACCCGAGCTTACACGACCCATAGGGCGTACTGTAGATTCGTTGAAGCGAATGGCGCGACCCTCGCGTGCTGCAATCATAATCTCGGCATTGCCGCTTGTGAGCTTAACCTCCAAGAGCTGGTCTCCCTCTCTAATAACGATTGCATTGACGCCATTAGTGCGTGGGCGTGAGTATGCTTCGAGAGTTGTCTTCTTAACAATACCACGCTTGGTACACATCACAAGGTAGTTATTCTCCACGAACTCCTTGTCGTTGAGGTTCTTAATGTTGATGTAGGCACGCACCTTGTCCCCTGGGTCAATCTGAATAACATTCTGTATTGCGCGACCCTTAGATGAGCGTGTACCCTCAGGTATCTGGTAAACCTTGAGCCAGTAGCAGCGACCCATCTCTGTGAAGAACATCATCGTGTTGTGCATTGATGCAACATAGATATGCTCGATGAAGTCCTCATCTCGTGTCGCGCTACCCTTAGCACCCTTACCACCGCGGTTCTGTGTGCGGTACTCAGCGAGTGGGGTACGCTTGATGTAGCCCATGTGTGAGATGGTGATAACCATATCGTCATCGGCGTAGAAGTCCTCAGGGTTGAACTCCTCAGAAGAGTAGATAATCTCCGAGCGGCGCTCATCGCCATACTTCTCTTTAATCTCCACAAGCTCGTCCTTGATAATCTGCATCTGCATATCGACATTTGCAAGAACATCGCGTAGGTAGTTAATTGTCTTTGTGAGCTCCTCGTGCTCCGCCTCAAGCTGCTCGCGCTGGAGTCCTGTGAGCTGACGCAAACGCATCTCCATGATTGCTGCTGTCTGAAGCTCCGAGAGCCCGAAACGCTCCTGTAGGCGTGTGCGTGCCTCCTCACCTGTCTTTGACGAACGGATGATGTGTACAACCTCGTCGATGTTATCCTGCGCGATAAGCAGACCATTGACGATGTGTAGTCGCTCCTCAGCCTTCTGTAGGTCGTAGCGAGAACGACGCACAACCACATCGTGGCGGTGGTCAACGAAGTGGCGGATAAGATCCTTGAGGTTGAGTAGCTGTGGGCGACCATTTACCAAGGCAATATTGTTCACCGCGAACGACGACTGCAAAGGTGTGTTCTTATATAAGGTGTTGAGTACTACGCTTGCTACGGCATCCTGCTTGAGGATGATGACAATACGCATACCCTGGCGGTCAGACTCATCGTTGATGTATGAGATACCCTCAATCTTCTTCTCGTTGATAAGGTCGGCGATGCGCTTAATCATCTCTGCCTTGTTTACCATGTATGGTATCTCGGTGATGACGATGCACTCACGCCCAGATGCTGTATGCTCAATCTCGGTCTTAGCACGCATAACCACACGACCACGACCTGTGAGCAACGCCTCCTTAACACCCTCGTAGCCGTAGATGATACCGCCTGTAGGGAAGTCGGGACCCTTGACATATTGTAGTAGCTCCTCGCACTCGCACTCAGGGTTGTCGATATATGCACAACATGCATCCACGACCTCAGAGAGGTTGTGTGGTGCCATATTTGTTGCCATACCTACGGCAATACCGCTCGCACCGTTAACAAGAAGCAATGGAATCTTTGTAGGTAGCACGGTAGGCTCCTTGATTGTATCATCGAAGTTAAGACCCCAGTCAATAGTCTCCTTCTCGATATCCGCCATCACCTCGTCGGTAATCTTCTGCATGCGTGCCTCAGTATAACGCATCGCCGCAGGTGAGTCACCATCCATTGAACCGAAGTTACCCTGACCCTCAACCAAAGGGTAGCGCATAGACCAATCCTGCGCCATACGCACCATAGCCTCATATACAGAACTGTCGCCGTGTGGGTGGAATTTACCGAGTACATCACCGAAAATACGGGCACTCTTA
>JAZRRF010000069.1:0-17846 GCA_045650465.1 Alistipes sp. | reverse complement strand
CTTGCACTTAAGGAGCAGGGTAATGTATTGTTGCTCGATCACCCTACCAACGATATCGATGTTAATACATTGCGTGCGTTGGAGGAGGGTCTTGAGAACTTCGCAGGCTGTGCTGTGGTTATCTCGCACGACCGTTGGTTCTTGGATCGTATCGCAACACACATCCTCTCATTCGAGGGCGATTCTAAGGTTGTATTTTATGAGGGTTCATACTCAGAGTACGAGGCTTGGAAGAAGGCTCAGGGTGAGGATACAACACCTAAGCGAGTTAAGTATAAGAAACTTTTGGCAGAGCAGTAAAACAACTGAAAACTGAAAGGTGAAAAGTAAAAAGTAAGGTATGCTTCGCATTTAATATTTATAAATATACGTCGAAGACACCATACTTTTCAGTTATCAGTTTTCACTTTTTACTTTATAGAATTATGGCACAGAAACCATCTATTCCAAAGGGTACGCGCGACTTCTCACCAGAGGAGATGATGCGCCGCACCTATATATTCGATACTATTAAGAGTGTTTTCCGTCTCTTTGGTTATGCTCCACTCGAGACCCCTTCTATGGAGAACCTCTCTACCCTACTTGGCAAGTATGGCGATGAGGGCGATAAACTTCTCTTTAAGATCTTGAACTCAGGCGACTATGGTGCAAACCTCTCGGAGAGTGAGCTTCGTCAGGCGTCTAAAATATCTGAGAAGGGTCTTCGCTACGACCTTACAGTACCTTTTGCGCGATATGTCGTACAGCACCAGAATGAGATTGTCTTCCCATTCAAGCGCTATCAGATTCAGCCTGTATGGCGTGCTGACCGTCCACAGAAGGGTCGCTATCGTGAGTTCTACCAGTGTGATGTAGATGTTATCGGCTCTAAGTCACTGCTTTCGGAGGTTGAATTGGTAGATATTGTAGCTCGCGTATTCTCTAAGCTCGGTATCTCTGTAACCCTTAAGATGAACAATCGCAAAATCTTGTTCGGTATTGCCGAGAGCATTGGTCATGCAGACAAGATGGTAGATATCACCGTAGCTATTGATAAGCTCGATAAGATAGGCTTGGATAATGTTAAGGCGGAGTTGCGTGAGCGAGGTATTGATGACGAGGCAATCAACAAGCTTCAACCAATCCTTGAGCTTAGTGGCACTAACGAGGAGAAACTCAATACTCTTAGCAATATCATAGGCGCATCGGAGACTGGCATGCTTGGTATCGAGGAGATGCGCACTATCTTCTCACATATCGAGAAGTTAGGCATCGCTCTCACTCCTGAGCTTGACCTCTCGTTGGCTCGCGGTTTGAACTACTACACAGGAGCTATCTTCGAGGTTAAGGCTAACGACTATCAAATTGGTTCTATATCGGGTGGTGGACGCTATGACGACCTCACAGGCATCTTCGGTATGCCAGGTATGTCGGGTGTAGGTATCTCGTTTGGCGCAGACCGTATCTACGATGTTATGCTCGGATTGAACCTCTTCCCAGAGGAGTTGGCATGCTCAACTAAGGTACTCTTCATTAACCTTGGCGAGGCAGAGCAGGAGGCATCTATGCGTCTTATCTCCGAACTACGCAATAACAATATTGCAGCCGAGATATATCCCGACTCTTCAAAGATGAAGAAACAGATGGAGTACGCCAACCGCCGCGGCATCCCTTATGTTGTTATTATCGGTTCAAACGAGCTTGAGCACCGTGTTGCAACCATTAAGGATATGCGCCTAGGCGAGCAGCGCGAGGTAGCATTTGAGGATATCGTTACTGCACTAAAATAGTGGATGAAACGCTTTGTTATATCAATTATCAGTTTAGTTATGTTTTGTAGCAGTGCTACAGCACAGCTAACTGATAAACAACAGATAGCAAAACTCAACTCTGTCTTCGAACATATTCGAGATAACTATGTCGATGATGTCTCTCTTGCCCCTTTGGTCGAGAGAGCCATCATCGCCTCTTTAAAGGAGCTTGACCCACACTCTAAATACCTTACTAAAGAGGAGATGGAGAGTGCTAAGTCACACCTTAGAGGAGTATATGCCGGTATAGGCATCAACTATCTAATCCACAACGATACCGTTGTGGTGCGCAGGGTTTTAGAAAACTCACCAGCGATGGATGCCGGCATCGAATTAAACGACCGTATCACTGCAATTAACAACAAGAGCATCATTGGCTTACCCACTGATAGTATATCTACCTTACTTAAGGGAGATGTGGGGAGCAAAGTCGCCATGAAAGTTGAGCGCAGAGGTCACTGTCAACCTATAGATGTGGAGTGTAAGCGCAGAATTATAAATACGAATGTCATCAGCGCAGCTTTTCGCATTGGCGATGTTGGATATATCTCCATAGACTCATTTTCAAGGCGCACAGCGGGTGAGTTCTATGCAGCATATCTCTCTTTGGGCGATACTAAGAGCATTGTTATAGATCTCAGAGATAATAGCGGAGGGCTTATATCGGCAGCCATTGACCTCACATCGTTATTTCTTAATAAAGGAGATATCATCGTCTCCACTGAGGGTAGAGAGGAGAGCAACACCTACTCCAAGAGGCGCGACACTAAACCTATAGATATTCCATTAGTCGTACTTATCAACGAGAATAGTGCCTCGGCAAGTGAAATTTTTGCTGGTGCTATTCAGGATCATGATAGAGGAATTATTGTCGGTCACACAAGTTTTGGTAAGGGGTTAGTTCAGAGAATTTATAATCTTAAGGATGGCTCTGGTATATACCTCACTATAGCGCACTATAAAACCCCATCTGGGCGTATCATCCAACGACCATATACTATGGGCAAGGGCGAGGAGTACATCGCAGACACTCTTAGATTCACTCATCCAGACTCTATATCCTATCAAGATAGACCTATATACAAAACCTTAAAGCTCGGTCGCGATGTTTATGGCGGCGGAGGTATCACCCCTGACAAGTATATAGACATAAGCAAACATAAACTCTCTCGATCAGTAATAGAGGCGATAAATAATCGAGCAAATGAACACGCGTTAATTGATTATATAGATAGCGTATCGTTGGAGAGCATTGCTCAGTTGTACCCAACGATGGAGGCATTTAACACAGAGTATAACTTAGACAGTAAGCTCCTCGATAAATTTTTAATGCATGCACAACTATCCCCCAACGCATTAACAGAGGTGGATATAGAGTATATTCGCACCCTGCTTATGAGTGGTATTGCAGGGCAACTCTATGGTATGAATGCCTACTATTATATTTATGTATCAAGATTTGACCCTATGGCACGCAGAGCAATTATGGTAGCAACTGATGAAATTGTAAGGTAAAAAGTTGGATATTTCCAAATAAATTTATATCTTCGTTATCGAATATATAACCATGAGAATAACGAACCTTAAAACTACAACCACAATGAACTCAGATTTTCACACTCGCCATGATAATGAGGAGTATGGCGAGCAGATATGCTCAAAGGCCATAAGAGCTGGTAAGCGCACATATTTTATTGATGTCAAGGCAACACGCGCCGATGACTACTTTCTAACCATCACAGAGTCGCGCAAGAAGATAAACAACGATGGTTCGGCAACATTTTCTCGCCATCAAATCTATCTCTATAAGGAGGACTTCGCGAAGGTTATGGAGGGCATCACCGAGATGGTGAACTTTATCAAGGAGAATAAGCCTGAATATTTTGAAAACAACAATCACGAAGAGCAGTGATATCGGGGCTGACTAAAGATGTTTTGGTCAGCCTCACTTATACTAAGCATGGAAAAGAGTGTAATATTAGGTTTCAGTGGCGGCATCGACAGTAGCTCGGCAGTAGGCATTTTACGCGAACAGGGGTATAGGGTTATTGCACTAACCATAGATACCATGGGCGATAGCACAATGCTTGAAAAGGCAGAGCAGAAGGCGAGAGAACTTGGCGTTGAGTGGCACTCAGTAGATGCGAAGCTAAGATTTGATCGAGATATTATCGAGTACTTTTGCAAGGAGTATAGCTTTGGTCGCACTCCTGCACCATGCACACGCTGCAACACACATATTAAGTGGCGCATACTTCTCGAAGAGGCCAATCGTCTGGGGGTAAAGTATATCGCAACAGGACACTACTTCAATATAGAACGCCACAACGACAAATACTACATCTCCAAGGGTTCAGACCCAGCTAAAGACCAGAGTTACTATCTATGGGGGCTATCACAGGAGATACTATCAAGAGCTATCACTCCTATGGGCTCAAAGATAAAGAGTGAGATTAAGGAGAGTTTTAAGGATAAGAGCGAGAGTATGGGCATATGCTTTCTTTGTCGCAAACCCTATGCAGAGTTCTTAGAGAGTCGTGGCATAGAGATGCTTGAGGGCGATATCATCGATACAAATGGAAAGGTATGCGGCAGACACAACGGCATTGCCCGCTACACTATTGGTCAGAAGCGTGGCTACGGTATCCCTATTGGTAGTAGAGTCATTGAGATAGACAACAGGCTTAATCGAATAATAGTTGGAGACATCACACAACTATACAAATCAAAGCTTCATATAACCGAGTGTAATATCGTGGATGAACAAGAGTTGCTATCTGCAAATGACATCACTATTAAGATTAGGGGCATAGGTAAAAATCCCGAACTACCCGTGTCGATAATTAAGAATATTCACGGCTATGCGATAACCACACAAGACAAAGCTTATGCACCTGCTTTAGGTCAACCATTGGTACTATATAGAGATAATTTGGTCATAGGTGGCGGAATAGTTGATAGTTTCGAGTAATTGTTGTATTTTTGCTCGGTATTACAACAAACAGAAAATATGATTAAAAGGTTATACAATTGGGTGCTATCGTGGAGCGAGAGTCGTTGGGGCTGGTTGGCACTCTTCATCCTCGCTCTTTGTGAGTCGAGTTGGTTTCCTATTCCACCAGATATTCTCCTTATAGCCTTGTGTCTTGGCACGATTAAGAAGTCGTTTCGTTTTGCTGCGATATGCCTTGCGGGCTCAATCATTGGAGCAGTTATTGGCTACGGCATCGGTCACTTTCTATGGACCACACCTGCAGGAGAGCCTACAGCGATAGCAACCTTCTTCTTCAACCATGTATTTAGCGTTGAGGGCTTCAATAATGTAGGTGCATTGTTCGACAAGTACAACTTCTGGATTGTCTTTACTGCAGGCTTCACACCGCTACCTTATAAACTCTTTACCATAGCGGGTGGATTGTTCGATATTAACTTTGCGATGTTCATCATTGCATCAATCGTATCGCGAGGATTGCGTTTTTTTGTAATTGCATGGCTTATATGGCGTTTCGGTGCGCCAATTAAAGCGTTTATTGACAAGTATTTTAATCTACTTGCAACCCTATTTACTGTACTATTAATAGGATTTGCAGCATTGGCTATAAGGCTCTTTGGCGATGCATCCGAGGCAACCCAAGAACCTATCACACATACAACAGAACTAATAATCGAAGATAAAGAATAATGCGACACTACGGACTTATTGGCAAGCACCTATCACACTCATTCTCAAAGAATTTCTTTACTGTTAAATTCACGAATGAGGGTATTGATGCCGACTACGCACTAATTGAGATAGAGGAGATTTCCACCATTGACAAGATTATTGCCGAGCGCGAACTATCAGGTTTTAATGTGACCATCCCCTATAAGGAGAGCATTATCCCCTACCTCGACGAGCTATCTCCAGAGGCCGAGGCTGTCGGTGCTGTCAACTGTGTAGTTATTAAGAACGGTCGTAAGATAGGCTACAACACAGATATCACGGGCATTGAGGCGACGATTGAGTGGTTGGATAAAAGCGGCGCGCTAATTCTCGGAACGGGAGGAGCCTCTAAGGCTGTGCAGTATGTCTGCAATAAGCACAACATTCCATTCAGCGTAGTATCTCGTGATAAGGAGCGTGGCAACTATACCTATGACGATCTAACAGCTGAGGTTATAGCAAACCACAAACTAATAATCAACGCCACACCTGTGGGTATGTCTCCCAATGTAGATGAGGCACCAGCACTACCATATGATGCTATAACCGATAAACACACGCTATTCGATCTTGTTTATAATCCCGCTAAAAGTAAATTTTTAAGCAGTGGCGAGGAGCAAGGCGCAACCACAATGAATGGCATACTTATGCTTCAAACACAAGCTATAGCATCATGGCATATATGGCAGCGAGCCGAGAAGGAGCAACCTGACCATATACTAATCAACTAAACACCATAAACACAAAAGGTTATTGGGATGAAGCTAATATAGCCACACTCCAATAACCTTTTATTTCAATCGTAACGGGAGACTTAATAACACTCAGTGGTTAGTACACTCTGTGCATCATCTAAATCCTCGGAGCGCACCATAAGTCTCGCTGGAAAAGCCACAGGTGAATAGATTGACGACATATAATCACCATGAAGAACACAATATATACCCGCACTATCGAGTATTGATTTAGCTATTTCCGCCTGCACGGGGTTGTCGTAGAGTTTCAGGACAACCAATGTAGAAGTATTTCCATCCATAGGCTGAATTATTAAAGGTGTGTAATGCAAAATTCTCATTAAATATCAAGTGTAAAGATATGTATTATTTTGGAGAAATGCAACAACCATGCCCCTTTTTATCTCAAAAATTATAGTTATATTTGTGCTTTGAAAATATAAGCAACGATATACTTTATGTATCCATTTGTACACCTACATGTTCATAGTCAATACTCGCTACTTGATGGTCAAGCAAGTATCTCTAAGCTTATCGACAAAGCCATTGCCGATGGGATGCCTGGTATTGCTCTTACAGACCATGGTAATATGTTTGGTGTCAAGGAGTTCTTCAACTATGTAAAGAAGAAAAACGGCGCAAGAAAGGATAAAATCAAGACACTTCAGGCTCTTATTGCGCGTTTGGAGGATGGCTCAGCAACTGACGAAGAGAAGGGAGAGGATCCATCTGCAGCACTTGCTAAGGCGCGTTTGGAGTTAGACGGCATACCTAAGGCCGACTTCAAGGGTATCATCGGTTGCGAGGTATATGTTGCACGCCGTAGGCTCTTCAACAAGGAGAAGGCTATGGGTGACTTTAGCGGCAACCACCTCATTCTACTTGCTAAGAACATGAAGGGATACAAAAATCTTATCAAGATTGTATCCAAGGCATATACCGAGGGTTCGTATGGTCGTCCTCGTACTGACCGTGTAGAGTTGGAGAAGTATCACGAAGGGTTGATATGTTGCTCTGCCTGTATTGGTGGCGAGATACCACGCTTCATCCGCGAGGGTAAGATAGCAGAGGCTAAGGAGGCGGCATTATGGTATAAGAGCATCTTTGGCGACGACTACTACCTTGAGCTTCAGCTACACAAGGCAACCGTAGAGTTTGCAAACCACGATACATATAAAATTCAGGAGACTGTCAACGAAAAACTCATAGAATTTTCACGCGAGTTGGGCATTAAGCTCGTCTGCACCAACGATGTTCACTTCGTAGAGGAGGAGCACGCCGAAGCGCACGACAGACTTATCTGCCTGGGTACGGGCAAGGACCTTGATGATCCTAAGCGTATGCTATACACCAAGCAGGAGTGGATGAAGACTACGGCTGAGATGAACGCCATCTTCGACTATATACCTGAGGCTTTGACAAATACCGTAGAGGTATGTAATAAAATAGAGAGCTACTCTATTGACCACGCCCCTATTATGCCAACCTTTGCCATCCCAGAGGAGTTTGGCACAGAGGATGGCTATCGCCATAAGTATAGCGAGAAGGATCTCTTTGATGAGTTTACACAGGATGAGAACGGCAATGTTGTGCTCTCTGAGGAGAAGGCACTCGACAAAATTGAAAAGCTCGGAGGCTATGATAAGCTATATCGTATAAAGCTCGAAGCCGACTATCTCGCCAAGCTCGCAATGGACGGTGCGCATAAGCGTTACGGCGAAGTCCTTGACGAGGAGACTCTAACGCGAATAAAATTTGAGCTACACATAATGAAGACCATGGGTTTCCCTGGCTACTTCCTTATTGTGCAGGATTTCATACGCGCAGCACGCGAGGAGTTGGATGTATCTGTAGGTCCTGGTCGTGGTTCGGCGGCGGGCTCGGCAGTTGCATATTGCTTGGGTATCACACAGATTGACCCTATTAAGTATGATCTACTTTTCGAGCGTTTCTTGAACCCCGACCGTATATCATTACCCGATATTGATATCGACTTTGATGATGATGGTCGTGGTCGTGTGCTTAACTGGGTAACACAGAAGTATGGCAAGGAGAAGGTTGCACATATTATCACATATGGTACTATGGCAACAAAGATGGCATTGAAGGATGTTGCTCGAGTACAGAAGCTACCCTTACCACTTGCGAATCAACTATGCAAGTGGATTCCAGAGCGCATTCCAGACCCTAATGACAAGGACAAACTTCTCAAAGTCAATCTTCGCAACGCTATAAATGCTGTACCTGAGCTCAAGGAGGCTGAGGAGTCCGAGGACCCTGTTATGCGCGATACCATCAAGTATGCAAAGATGCTTGAGGGTAATGTTCGTGGCACAGGTGTACACGCTTGTGGAACGATTATCTGTAGGGATGATATCACTGACTGGGTGCCTGTAAGTACAGCTTTAGATAAGGAGACAGGTGAGAATATGCTCGTTACGCAGTACGAAGGTGCTGTGATTGAGGATACGGGGCTTATCAAGATGGACTTCTTAGGCCTTAAGACCCTATCCATTATAAAGGATGCCGTAGAGGTGATTGAGGAGACCCACGGTGTAAAGATTGATATCGACAACATACCTATTGACGATAAAAAGACCTATGACCTCTACTGTGCAGGTCAGACCATTGGTACTTTCCAGTTTGAGTCGCCAGGTATGCAGAAATATTTGCGTGAGTTGCAGCCATCGACATTCGAGGATTTGATTGCTATGAATGCGCTCTATCGTCCAGGTCCTATGGATTACATTCCTGACTTTATCGACAGAAAGCATGGTCGCAAGCCTATCGAGTATGACATTCCAATCATGGAGCGCTACCTCAAGGACACATACGGTATTACGGTGTATCAGGAGCAAGTGATGCTTCTCTCGCGCTTATTGGGCAACTTTACTCGTGGTGAGTCTGACTCGTTGCGTAAGGCGATGGGTAAGAAGATTAAGTCGAAGTTGGATGAGCTTAAGCCTAAGTTTATTGCAGGAGGTAAGTCCAATGGTCACGACGAAAAGGTCTTGGAGAAGATATGGGCAGACTGGGAGAAGTTTGCATCGTACGCCTTTAATAAGTCGCACGCGACTTGCTATTCATGGGTAGCATACCAAACAGCATATATCAAGGCGCACTACCCATCTGAGTATATGGCTACCGTTCTAAGCCGTAACCTTAACGATATCAAGGAGGTTACTGCCTACATGAATGAGTGCAAGAACATAGGCATTGCGGTACTCGGTCCCGACATCAACGAGTCCATGATTAAGTTCTCAACCAATAAAAATGGTGATGTTCGCTTTGGTCTTGCTGCAATCAAGGGTGTTGGTACAGCAGCTTCGGAGTCTATCGTTAAGGAGCGCAAAGAGAATGGTCCATACAAGTCGATCTACGACTTTATGGAACGTGTGAACTACTCTGTTGTTAATCGCAAGTGTTTTGAGAATATCGCCTATGCTGGTGGTTTTGATTCGATTATAGACTTCAACCGTTCGCGCTTCTTTGCTGAGGACGGACCGGGATCAACATTCCTTGACACACTTGTAAGATACGGACAACGAGTACAGCAAGATAAGAATAATGCACAGCAGAGCCTCTTTGGCATGTTCTCCGAGAGTGGTTCAGATATCCCACAGCCACGCGTTCCACAGGCAGAGGATATGACAAACATAGCCATGCTCAACAAGGAGAAGGAGGTTATCGGTCTTTATCTCTCGGCTCACCCACTCAATCGCTTCGACTTTATTCTAAGCAAGATGTGTCAAGCGGAGTTAGGCGAGTTGGATAACCTCACACTTCTCAATGGTAAGGAGTTGGCTGTGGCTGGTGTAGTGACCTCTGTGACGCCTCTTACAACACAAGATGGTCGTCGTTATGCACGCTTCATACTGGAGGACTACAACACTAACCATGAGTTTACACTATGGAGCAAGGATTACGAGCGCTTTGGCATGCTTATCGAGGTGAATAGTTTCCTATTTATACGCGGAAAGGTACAACCACGCTTCGGAAAAGAGGGCAATGCATTAGAGTTTAAGATACTTTCTATGCAACATCTTGCTGAAGTTTCAGAAAATATTACTACCTTGCGCATCGAACTTGACATTCACGAGGTATGCTCAACCCTTACCGACATGCTCCGTAAGGTTATTGAGGAGAATCCTGGCAAGACAAACCTACAATTTACAATTGTAGATAGAGGTAGCGATGTTAAGATTAAGCTTAACTCCAAGAAGTATCGAGTGGCAACCACTCCAGCGCTCATGGAGTTTATACAACAAAACGAACTAAACTATTTTATAAACATTTAATTTACAAAACTTTAATACTATGGCACTAAAACTTAACAATGAGAATTTTGAGGAGGTAATGGGCAAGGGTATGCCTGTTGTTATCGATTTCTGGGCAACATGGTGTGGTCCATGCCGCATGGTATCTCCTATCATCGACGAGCTTTCTGAGGAGTATGATGGTAAGGTTATTATCTGCAAGTGTGATGTTGGTGAGGATGGCGACGAGATCGCAGCTCAGTACCGCGTTCGCAATGTTCCTACTATCCTATTCTTCAAGGATGGTCAGCAGGTTGATAAGCATGTAGGTACTGCAGACAAGGAGCAGCTTAAGGCTAAGATTGATGCTCTTTTGTAGTCGATAGTACAATGTTAAAAAAGGGGCTGACTAAAAACAGCCCATAACCTAAGAGAGTGAATAAAAAGATGTACACTTTTTATTCACTCTCTCGTTATGTATATCCCCTTTGACTATTTATCCTCACGCTTTGCCAAAGCACGCTTCTCCTTCATAAAACGCTTTATCATAAAAGCAATGAATACCAATACGAGCAGCAATGACACAAGATATACAGATAGGTAGTAGTGTTCGCTGCCTATGTACTCCATCAAAGGCTTGCCTCCATAGGAGATAACATGCAACCCATATGCTATGGTGTTATTGCATATGTGGAGTAATATTGGGAGTATTATCGAGCGTTTAAGCAAATACATATAACTAAATAACATACCCGAAAGGAAACCTCCGATAATGATTATAGGCTCGAAGTGGATGGCAGCAAAGACAAAGGATGATAACACCGCCGACATAAATGGTGACGCAGTGTGGGTCAACAAGTTATAAAGCCTACCTCGAAAGATTATCTCCTCCAGGATTGGAGATATAATAACGATGGTTATAAGCGTATATGCCCCATCACCAAACACACGACCATCACCAGGCATACGACTCTCTAATGGCCATAGGGTTATGGATATAGCAAGTAAGAGAATAACGCCTGCGAATGTAGCAAGTGGATCTAATCCCTTTGACGATTTTCTAATTAGACGAACCTTACCATACTCAGCACGCTCGTAGAGCGTTGAGAGAATACAGACCATCCCCATAGATAAAAGATACGAGAGCATGAAGCTCACATCACCATTAAGATGAAGCGCGCCCATAAGTATAGATGCCACGATTTGCGATGCAATGAATATCACCACAAAGATAAGAAGTGACTGAACTGTATTTACTGTTCTTCTCATATATATTATCATCACAGATATTTATCTGCTAATTATGATGCCAAAGGTATATATTTTTTCAGAATTTGGGCTTTAAAATCGAATAAATTTACTATTTTTGCGAGAATTATTTAGTATTGTAAACACAATTGTTGAGCAAGATGGCAAAAGTAGTAGCATTGGCAAATCAGAAGGGAGGAGTGGGTAAGACAACAACAGCCATAAACCTCGCCGCATCGGTAGCCCTACTTGGCAAGAAAGTACTCCTTATCGATGCTGATCCACAGGCAAATGCCACATCTGGATTGGGCTTCGACATTAACCTTGAGGGTACCTACGAGTGCATTGTTGGCGACTGTGAGGTCAAGGATGTCATACTTCACTCTGAGGATATCAAGAAGCTATGGGTACTGCCTTCATCCATAAATCTTGTCGCTGCCGATACCGAACTTTCAACCATGGAGAATGCTCATCATAAGGTTAAGGGCGTTGTAGATGCTGTTCGTGATGATTACGACTACATCTTCATTGACTGCTCACCATCGCTGGGTTTCCTCACTGTAAACATCCTCACAGCTGCGGACTCTGTACTCGTACCTGTACAGTGTGAGTATCTCGCATTGGAGGGACTAAGCAAACTACTCAACACCATAAAGATGGTTAAGAGTCGTCTTAATCCAGCGCTCGAAATCGAGGGTTTTGTACTTACTATGTATATGCGCAACCGTCTTAACAATCAGGTTGTGAACGAGGTTAGAGAGCACTTTGGTGAGCTTGCTTTTGAGACTATTATCCAGCGTAACATCCGTCTTGGCGAAGCTCCATCACACGGAAAGCCTATCATGCTCTATGATGCCTCAGCATCTGGTGCAGTGAACTACCTTAATCTTGCCCGTGAATTCCTAAAGCGTAATAAAACAACGAGAGAGTAATATATGGCAACACCTAAACAAAGAGGCTTGGGTCGTGGTCTTGATGCTATTTTTGGCACCGCAGCACCCACGCAACAATCAAAACCTATGTCCGAAATGGCAGAGGTGGCAATATCAGCTATTGAGCCAAACCCCTTGCAGCCACGAACATCATTTGATGACGAGGCTCTTAGCGAGTTGTCTATATCTATAGCGCAACTCGGCGTGATACAACCCATCACACTTAAGCCCAATGGAAACGGTCGATATATAATCATTAGTGGCGAGCGTCGTTGGCGAGCTGCAAAGATGGCAGGTTTGGAGACTCTACCTGCATATATCCGAGAGGTTGATGATGAGAACCTACATGCTATGGCCTTGGTGGAGAACATTCAGCGCGAAAACCTTAATGCTATCGAGATAGCTCTCGGCATGAAGCGTCTTGTAGAGGAATGTGGTCTTACTCAAGAGGCAATGGCAGAGAAGGTAGGCAAAAAGCGCTCAACTGTATCGAACTACATGCGTCTTCTAAGCATGCCATCTGAGGTACAGCTTGCGCTTAAGGAGGGTATCATCACCATGGGTCATGCCAAAGCAATAGGCGGTCTTGAATTAGAGTCTCAGCTAAAGGCTCTTAAGAAGTGTATTAAGAAGGGGTTATCTGTACGCCAGGCTGAGGAGTTAGCTCGCAAAATGGTAGAGGCAGCGCCTAAGTCAACAAATACAGATGAAGAGGAGTATCCAGAGTCTTACTCTCGTCTGGTTATGGAGCTCGAGCGCATCCTTAGCGATAATATATCTATTAAACGAACTAAGAGTGGTAGTAGTCGTATCACCATCGAGTGTGCTAACGACATGGAGGTTGAACAGCTAATCACGAAGTTAGGCAAGATAAAATAAGAGGTAACATACGAGCGTTACAAAGATGATGTTACGAAGATTATTCATATCGTTATTATTGGTTGTTGTGACACAAATGTCCATCACCGACCTCTCTGCGCAGTCGTACAACCGCGAGAGGCTTAGGGGCAATGTGCGCACAATCAATCAAGGAGGACTTGTGCCTATAGACTCTGCTGCATTGCTAAGAGCTAAGGCACAGGAGATTGCTCGCAAAGATTCTATATATTGGCACTATATCGACTCTATCGCTATGGGTAGTTACGCTCAATACGACCAGCAAGCAACAGAGACTCGCGACTCTATTCGAGCTATTATCGCCACAAAAGTGCGACAAGACTCCACCGTACGAGGTCGTAGAGATAGCATTGCTCCCGATGGTCGTCGTGTTCGCTTGGATAGAAATGGTAATGTTAAAGAGCCTTTCTTCAGTGATTCAATGAAGATGTCGCGCGTTGCCCTACTATCAGTGCCGATACCGGGATTTGGTCAGATATATAATAAACAGTATTGGAAACTTGGTGTGCTCTATCCTGTAGTGGGAACAACGGCAGCACTTTTTATGCATGAGAATAAGTTGTATAAGCCTCTTAAGGCTCAATACGACCAGTACCTTATCGACAACGGATACTTCCGCACCGAGGAGCTCGATAGAATACAGACCGACCTTATCAAGCATAATACACGCCGTCAAATATTTGCAGGTATGGCTATAGCCTCATACCTATACTTCATTGGTGATGCTGTCATAAACTTTGATTCAAGTGAGGTGACTAAGGTTAATCGTGCGACTACCCTATCAACCATCTTCCCTGGCGCTGGTCAAGTCTATAACAAGAGCTATTGGCGTGTGCCTATCGTTGTGGGTGGCATAGCGTCAACAATATATACCATAGACTGGAATAATCGTGGATATCAGCGATTTAAGACAGCTTATTCGCTTGTTATTGACTACGAAAAGAACCCTGATAAGTACCCTAACGGAGCTGCTGATGAGTTCCAAGGTGCCTACTCTGCAACATTCCTTAAAAACCTTAAGGATAGCTATCGCCGTAACAGAGATCTTTGTATTATACTTACTGCTGGAGTGTATCTTCTCAACATCCTCGATGCGCATGTCGATTCACACCTTCAGGACTTCGATATTTCGGATGATTTATCTATGAATGTCGAGCCATACTTTGGTTATACATCCATAGGGACACAGCCCGTTTACGGAGTAAATATGTCCGTTAATTTCTAATGATAAGAGTAGTAAAGAGTATCGTACTATTGGCATTGGTGCTATCATACTCCATATCGACACTTTATGCCACAGACTACGACAAGCGACCACGACGCAAAACCGAAAAAAAATACACCTCACCAGAGGAGATTAAACATAACCAAGATAGTATTGCGTCCTCCTTTGCTTTAGATACTGCACATATGGCAGCACCTGAAGTACAAGTAGATGTAAGAAGATCTAATACGCTTAGTAATATCGACTCTGTTCTTGCTATGTGGCGAGAGACAACCACCACAGAATATTACGAGCGTTACTTCAACGATTATGTCATAGCAGCAGAGCGTATAGACACCACGCTAAAGACAAACAACATGGATTCTATCTATGTTGCCCGCCTTAATGCTCTCATGTCACCAATACCATTGGAGTATAACCGCGATGTGCGTACAGCCATAGAGAGGTACACATCCTCAGGTTTTAGTCGTATCATGAGCTACGCCTACTACTACTTTCCTATGCTCGAAGAGGAGTTAATCCTTGCAGATATACCAGTAGAGTTACGAGCTTTGGCTATTGTAGAGTCAGGACTAAACCCCTTAGCAACATCAAAGATGGGAGCAAAAGGTCTATGGCAGTTTATGCCCTCGACAGGCAAGGAGTATGGCCTTGAGATTAACTCATTGGTTGACGAGCGATGCAATCCTCGCCTTGCAACAAGAGCTGCATGTCGCTACCTTAAGACAATGTACAACCTTTATGGCGACTGGACTCTTGCTATCGCCTCCTACAATTGTGGCCCAGGTAATGTAAACAAGGCTATTGTTCGCGCTGGTGGCTCACCGCGCGATTATGATGGCTCATTCTGGGATGTCTATTCGGGACTTCCACGCGAAACACGCAGCTATGTACCACTGTTTATGGGTGCGACATACGCCTTTGCATACCACAAGGCTCATGGACTTAACTACCCCACGCCTCCAATGCCTTTGGCAGTGGATACAGTGATGATTACACGACCTATGCACCTTGAGCAGGTATCTTCAACAATTGATGTTAGCCTTGAACTATTACAGATGCTCAATCCAGAGTATAGACTATCCATCATTCCTGCTACAACGAAGGCATATCCTCTAACACTACCAACTGAGCGCATAACAGATTTTGTTGAGATGCAGGACTCAATATTTGCTAAGGACAGTCTCTATCTTGGCGACTATGTTATCCACGCTAATATCGAAAAAAAGCGCAACGAGGCTCCACCAGCGACATATCATGTTGTTAGAAAGGGTGATACGCTCGGTGCAATTGCTCGTAAGTATGGACGCACAGTAAAGCAACTTATGAATTGGAATGGCATCAAAAATGCCAACTCACTACGCATAGGTCAACGCCTACGCGTAAGCCCACAGTAGTCTTATGCACAATCAATTAGATACTACAACGACCATTATCGCCCCAGCCACAGCTACTGGCGGCGCAGTCATGATGATACGCCTTAGTGGCATGGAGGCAATAACCATAGCTGATAAACTCTTCCGCGGTAAACAAAGGCTATCCGAGGCTAAGGGCTACACGCTCCACTATGGCACTATTGTAAACGAACATGAAGTGATTTTAGACGATGTCGTTGTAGCACTATTCCGTGCTCCACACTCCTATACGGGTGATGACACAGTGGAGATTACGCTCCATGGCTCAGATTATATAACATCCGAGATTATACGCCTCGCCATTAACTATGGCGCAATGATGGCTACACCAGGAGAGTTTACCAAACGCGCCTTTTTGGCAGGCAAGATGGATCTAAGTCGCGCCGAAGCAGTGGCAGATATCATAGCCTCCGACTCTCGTTGGTCACATAATATCGCATCGACACAGATGCGTGGTGGCTATTCAGAGCGACTCGCTAAACTCCGCGATGAACTACTCAAACTATGCTCTCTCCTCGAACTCGAACTCGACTTCTCAGAGGAGAATGTTGAGTTTGCTGATCGTGCTACCCTACTCACTACACTCGAGAATATTGGCTCACAAATTGATCTACTAAAATCATCCTTTGCTTTAGGTAATGCGCTTAAGAATGGTGTAAATGTGGTAATTGTCGGTGAACCAAATGTTGGTAAAAGCACCTTGCTTAATGCTCTTGTTGAGGATGACCGCGCTATGGTATCAGATATTGCAGGCACCACGCGCGACACTATAGAGGCATCAACAGTCATAGATGGCATACGCTATCGCTTTGTTGATACAGCTGGTATCCACGATACGAATGACACACTTGAACAAATGGGTATTGATCGTAGCTACAAAGCTATTGCAAATGCATATATTATCCTACACCTTGCCTCAGCAGAAGAACCCAAGTTCTCGAATATTGAATACTCCAATAACCAACATTACATACGGGTTATCAATAAAATAGATAAGCTTACATCAAGTGATAATATAACAGACGGTGATACATTATACATATCTGTAAAGAGTGGCATAGGCATAGATAAACTACGCACTCGTCTTCGCACTGTTACAGATACGACACATCTAAACTCAGGTAGCATAGTTGTATCAAATATGCGCCACTACTCTGCCCTTAACAAAGCCAGCGAAGCCCTTGCCGACGCCCACGAAGCGATGATGAAGAACATCTCCTCAGAACTCCTAAGCGAGGATATCCGCCGCATCATCCACCACCTCGGCGAAATCACTGGTGAAATCACCACCACAGACATCCTCCAAACCATCTTTTCAAAATTCTGCATCGGGAAATAAATAGCTGATTATCAAATAGTTAAATCAATCATAAATGATTAATATAGCACTCTTTACGGGTGCTATATTTGTTTGTGCAAGCATCTTTGTTAATCGTTGCTAAGCCTTTTTACGCCTGTTTTTGTACCTCCTGTGTACCTCGCAAACCGAAGTGCAAAATTTCATCGGTCAGATGACGGAGAAGTTGGTACGCATTGGTACGCTGTGGTACGCGATGAAACAGATTTGGCGAACTAAAAAGAGAATTAAAATGGCTAGTAACATTGACATTCAGAAGAAATGCGAATGGTGCGGTGTGATTTTTACC
>JAZRRF010000068.1:0-39151 GCA_045650465.1 Alistipes sp. | reverse complement strand
CCCCGTTGTAGCCGTGTCTGACGAGGGTGCGATGCCCGCATTTTGAGCAAACTTTTTATCCATTTCTAACACAAATAGTGCAAATATAAGAAAATCAATCGTTTGCCCCGATTTTATGTACTAATTTTGACCAATAAGCCGCAATCCCCCCACTAAAGAGTGTTGTTCGTTGCGAAATTTTTTCTACCTTTGTAATCGAATTGGGTCTTACATCCATTTCATTACATATTAGAAAGTGTTTTCGCTTTATCCCTAAATGGAAATGTGGAAGTTTTCAGCACAAGAGGATCGAACGAACAGCACTCATTTCTTGTATAGCTATGTGGCTATGCACGCTTTGTGCATACACCTCATACTATCCAAGTGTGGGGTATTGCATCGTTTATTCTTGTACGGGTCTTTCCACAACCTCCATTTAGATGAACGAAATCAGCTCCACACTTTCTGTTTTTACTAATCTGTTGTAGGAGTTGTAACAGACTATATAGATTTAATTATGCGATTACTTTTATTACTTGCTGTTATTGGACTATTTACGACTGGATGTGCAGAAAACAAAGTTGATGACGGAAATAGTCAGTACCCTAATAACAGACCACAAGAAGAGGTAGACAATCCTAATGCAGTAATTTATTACACTACAACCGATGGAAAAAGATTGTTTCCCAAAAATCACGAATTTGAGGTTTTTAATGCAATGGTTGTCTCTAACAGTTATGATGATGGTATAGGTGTTTTGACTTTTGATGGTGAAGTTACTTTAATCGGTAATGGTGCTTTTTACAAATGCACAACTCTTAAAACAATTGATATTCCCGATAGTGTAACAGCAATTGGACAAACCGCATTTGCAGGATGCGAAAACTTGCAAAATACAACAATTCCGAGTAATGTTACCTCAATAGGTCTGGGAGCTTTTGCTATGTGTAATAGTATTACAAGTGTAGATATCCCCGATGCAGTTGTAACAATAGATCCAGCAGCATTTGCTTATTGTAGCAATATTGAGAGGTTCAGTGGGAAATTTGCAACATCCGATGGTAACTGTTTAATATTTGATAAATCGCTTATCGCATTTGCACCTGCAGGTCTCAGCGAATATCATATTCCAGATGGTATTAGAAGTATCGGAGCTTATGCCTTTGCAAACTGTACAAATCTCAAACATATAACCATTCCGGAAAGCACAATTGGTATAGACGCTGATTCATTTAGTGATTGTATCGGTTTAGAGAGTATAACAATCCCAAAAAATGTATATTATATAAGTGAGGGTGCATTTAACAATTGCAGAAACATTCATAAAATGTACTGTGATCCAATAATTCCACCATTGTATAGTGAGGCGTCTGGTCTCGGAGATTTTGCTGAAGATATGGTAATATATGTATATGAGGAGTCAATTGATTTGTACAAAGACAATGACTTAGAATACCCGAGGTATCCGATTATGTCTAATGGCATAAGTTTAGGCTCGTTGCAAACCACAATATATTATACAAATATAGATGGCCGTGTAAAACCAATTTCTGGCATACCAATTAAGAGTCATACATATGGCGAGATTGTGGTATACGGAACACTTCCAGCTATTCCTGAGAGATTATTTGAGGGATACGACAGTTTAGAAAGTATCGTCATTCCTGACACTGTTTATGCTATATTAGATAACGCTTTTTGGGGGTGTGATAATTTACAAAGCATTATAATTCCTAATTCGGTAATCTATATTAGCGATGCATTTGGTGAATGCGATAATTTACTAAGTATATATTGCGCGCCGACGACTCCTCCTGAAATATCATTTACCGCACTTAGCTCTATTGCAAATGGTTGCAAAATTTATGTCCCAACAGAGTCTGTAAATGCATATAAATCTGCAGAGATTTGGAAATACTATGCAGATCATATCGTTGGCTACGACTTTTAGTAATAGATAGTTAACTATCAATACTCATTATATCCCGCGCTGCCTCACCGTAGCGCGGGTATTATTTTTAATACCCGTGGGGTTTGGGGATAATGTGGAGTCTGTGGAGTCTGGGTAAATCCCCATTATACCCACGCTGCCCACTATCCCCATTAACTGTGCAAAATCTCTTGCAAAACACACAGAAAACGGCATTATATTTTCTTAGATACCAGCTCTATCTGCTCTCTTATATATGCCTCAAACTCAGGACTATCCACAATCTCGATATCATCCATAAGACCCATAACAAAGCGTCCTATACCGCGGTAGTTGCAGACCTTGGTATCAAGGAGCCAGCGACCCTCGCTCTCCTGCACAATATCGCGCTCCGAGAGTGGGTACTCCTCGATAAGCAGGTTGCGCGAGAGCATACCGAGTCGTAGCTTAACGCGCTGCTGCTCAAAGCCTGTCATGCGGAAGATATCAATATAGCCCTCTTGATGCTTATCGGCATACTGCCACTCCCTTTCGGTAAGCTCAACAGCTCCAATGCGCGAAGTTTTGAAGAGCTTATTCATGCCACTCTCAGGCTCGTAGCACCACACCTGAACATAGTTCGTCGTAAATCCAAAAGGCTCAACAACTCTGTCACGCAAATCTCCCGTATGTCCCGATGCATAGTCGCGTAAAACGACCTGCCTACAACACTCAATAGCCTCAACCAAGCGATTGACATTAGAGGCATTAGCACCACGCACAACGCTCGACGCCATAGAGGTGCAATTATAGACCGTGCATAGTTTCTTGCGTAGGTTCTGCTTAAGCATATTCGTATCGTCAAGACCCTCAATAAGTTGGTTTACGATATGAGCCTCCTCATCGGTGAAGTGTACAAGCTGAGATATATCCTTAAATTGTGGACTCTCCTTGCCGAGCTTATAGACACCACCTTCCAACTTCTGCACTACAAACCCCGCCTCCTTGAACGACTCAATATAGCGATATATCGAACGATAAGAGGTATCCAACCTCTTGGCAAGATCGTTAACCGTATAATTCACATTTCCAGTCATCAGCTTTATCAGCTTCAAAAGACGCTCAACCTTGGGCTGCTCCATAGTTTATAACTATATATTTTTTTGTAAAGATACGAAAATATTTTAATCCTACTATTTTGGTAATATAAAAATAATGATTATCTTTGCCCCCGCTAATCTAAATTAGCATCTTCGGAGAATCCGTAGCTCAGCAGGTAGAGCACAACACTTTTAATGTTGGGGTCCCGGGTTCGAGCCCCGGCGGATTCACCAGATTATTTTGAGCAGCAGAGTTTTCACTCTGCTGCTCTGTTTTTTTATAATCCTAACGAGCAAGCTCGCAGGGATTATTAAAAACAGAGCGTGCAAGCATACGCTCAACATAATCCACCGCGCCTTCTCACTTAAGGCGGGTTGCGGGGATAGAGATAATTATATTGCTCGTGCGCTATGTGGTATCCCCGCTAGCTGGAGCTGCGCTCTGTGCTTCGAGCCCCGGCGGATTCGCCACTTGCAGCAGTCTTTTCGACTGCTGTTTTTTTATTTATTGCTCGACCTACGGTCTGCGCGCCTTATTGTACCCTCGCTACGGCTAAAGCCGTTCAAGCCCCGAATATGTGCACTAAATTTGTATTATAAAAAGTATCGCTACATTTGGATATTATCACACTATTTATTAACTTTGCTACAATTCCAAGGCACAGCAGTGTTTGGAAGGACATGTTTTTAATAAGGTGTTATTGAAATTATCTTCTACACTCAAACTTCGCAACTTTGAAACTGGAATGAAGATGATGGCAGTAGCACCACATCATTGGTATGTACAGCCCTTATTGGCTTTTGACATATCCTTTGGTGTGGGCTATTGTTTTATCCATTCCAGTGGTAATGCGAAGACCAGAGTGTGGGATAAAGCAATATAGTTCCCACACCTTTTTTTGTTTTATCCGCTTTCATCTGGGAATTGGGGAGCGTAATTTTATTTAGAAATATGGCCCAAATTTCAAGAAAAGAAGCCTTTGATTGTACTCTTGCACTTTACGCGTCCATAATACAAGCATTAAATGAGGAGAAAGAAAAATTATATGATTACGCTTTGGTTCTGCTAAAAGACTCTTCATATCCAATCATTTCTCTAAAGCCAGGAAGTAATTTCGAGTGGAATCAAATTGAACATGGAGAGAAGACTTATGCTTATATACCCATATTGCATAACTATATCGCTGAAACAACCTTAAAACATTGTGGAGTTGATAGCGAATACTATGAAATACCATGTTCATTTGAAAAGATCAATGCATATGCACACCCTTGCTCTTGGATAAAGGAAGTTTTAACAAAGAAGTATCTCCAACTTACTTATTGGGGAGGTACACTTATGGATAATAAATTAGAATATGATTCATCTTTTCTTTCTAAAACTCATTCTACTTGGGTTTGTGCTAAGGTTGATGATGTTACGATATATTTCCCATATTATACTCAAGAAGAAAGACAGAAGATTTTCAACAAGCTAGATGGTTTTTATGCAAAAATGACTCAACAATATTGGGAAGAATAGTCTAGTGAATTTAATTAACCAAACTTTCAATAAGAGAGGATATGGCTAAGCGTTATTATAATGGCAATTGGGTAGAACTTGACATTATAGCAAAATAAATATCTAACTTATGGGTGTTGTCCTTTGGATAAGTTCCCACACCTTTTTGTTTTATCCGCTTTCATCGGGGAATTGTGAGGGCACAACTATAAATAATATGCTTAACAGATTGCTCACTTCCTCACTCAATTCATTGAGTACATATGGCATTGCGAATAGCCACAGCCAATTACGAGAGTTATACCAATATACATGTTCTCACTTATCTCAGCTTGATAAAGTTAACGATTATTACATGGCAGGAGCTATCTTCTCTATAATTAGTTATGAGAAACTTGGTTTAAGTCATGCACCTCGTTTGGCCTATTATTGTTTAACAACAGGGGCAGAAATGAATAGCAACGCAATTGAGGAAAGATTAAAACTGGTAATGAATGGTGGAATGCAACTTATAGAAGAAAAAGTCTATCTTTTTACAATTCCAGGAAGCCAGGTAATTGATTTCGCCATTTTAGCAGATGTACTGAAACTCCAAAAGATGAATTTCCGCTCACCTGAAAGATGGTGGAGTAGAGTTGTAGAAGATGCTCAAAGAATACGAAGAAATTATCCCCAATATTCAGATGATGACATTATTACAAGAGGCAACAGAATCCATCGAAGCGTTGCAGCAAATGTAAAGGATTATTTAATTCAGTTCTTTGGCTATAATTGATTCAGTTGACATAACAATTTTGAATTTTATGAATAACAATGATGCTTTAATTTACTGCATTTCAGCAAAAAATAGTTTGCAAAAATTAAGTGAGAACTCTGCAACAATGCAGGGCATTAGAGAAGAAGCCAAACAATGGGCTATCCATTGTACTCATTATTCTTTTAATGAATTAAGGGACTTAGTAGCGTCTTGCGCTCGCAATAATGTTAGGGGTGCTCAGTGGAGTGAAAATGATGTAAATGGCGTTGCTTGGTTTATTGGAGTTTATTCTATAGTTGCCGTTGAAGCAAAGTTAGTAAGTGATTTCGATACTATATTCAAAGCCGCTTTTGTAAAATATTTTAGTTAAGTAATCACAGCAATTTGCACAAGTGAATTTTTAATGTGTTGTGATTACGAATAGGCTAAATAATGTGCATTTAAATTAGGAAATATGGCTAGTTTTGATTCTTATGTAAAAAATGTTTTGGGTACTTTAAAGGTTTGCGGAGTACCAACTATGGCAATGAGAGGTTGCTGTGATGATGACAATCTATTTTCTGGTGCAGACTTATATGGCAGTGCTTTTGTTAATATTGCTGATGGCTATGCAACTGCACTAGGACATGGCGACATGTGCATTTTCAAAGGAAATGATGGAGAAGTAAAAGGTGTTTTGCTCACGAATGTTACCTCTAATTTTTTAAGCATTATTAGAGGTAATGGAATGCTTTATGGCGTAAGATACCAAACGATTAAGAATACATATTCTAATAACTACGCCATTTACTTTTAATGAGATACTACTACCCAGATGCTACCGATGCTCTAACTGCCAAAAAGCAGTTCTTAAAAGAGCATCACTATTACGCCAAGCATTGCTTTCAGAATACTTGGGGAACGGGTTATGTAATCTTTGATACTAAAGAAGATGTAAATCTTTGGTACAAGGAGCATACGGGTAGATATTTCTATGATGCAGAATATGAGCCTGGCACAACCTTTACTGAGGCTGATGCAATAAAAGAGATTGAGGATAGATACGGTAATTTGATAGATGAGGCATTATCTCTTAGAGATTATACTATGCCCATATTAGCAATAGGATTACCATCATCTACTGCATTTGGCAATAGGCTATTCTTGAAATTTGCTAAATCTACTGCGGAAGAAGATATTACTTGGCGATTCTATACGCATTACATTCCGTGGTGCGTAGAGGTTCATAATGTTAGCAATCTTGATTTAAGAAGATATCTAATAAAGCATCTATATCAGCACTTCTATAATGACAGATTTAAGAAACGCATCGAGGGAAGTAGTCAAATGAGTAAATAATCTAAAGCCAACCTGCCAAATCTTTGCGGTAAGTTGGCTTTTTTGATAAACTTTCACTACTTTTGTAAAAACCTTAAACCTATGAAAAAACTACAAAAACTATCTATTTGCCTAATAGCATTGTGTGCTATAGGTGGTCAGGTGTGCGTGGCACAAGAGCCTGAGCAAACATATCAAGAGCCAGAAACTGAAGTTGCAGACAATGGAGTAAGAGAAGCTCTCAATGATATTCGCTTTGCAGGTTGGACTAGTAAAGAGTGGGCAGATAACGACTATATCCGTGCAGTAAGAAAATTTATTGACGCATACAATAACGGAGAGATTGAATACCCCTACCTTGATGAACATAAAGAATACATTCAGGGTAAATTCGTAATTGCGGATATAGTACCATCTATAATAGGCGGTGCGCTCATATACATTGTTTTCTATGACCACCCCGAACAAACATTCTCAGCGCATGTGTACAGCGATGTTGATGAAAAGACAAGAACGATCTCTAACTATGACTGTCGTGGATTGACAAACGAAAATATAGACTTAGGATTAAGTCAAGAGGATATTATGCAGTTCTTGAAAGAGCGACCAGAACATAAGTTGTGGTAGAATCAATTGTTTGTGACTATCAAAAGCTACTACAAAGCGCATAACTTACTATTCAAACACTCAATGAAGCGACTTATATTGCTCTTATGCTTAATAGTTATAGGCTTAAGTTATACCTGTACCCACATATCAAATAGAGTTACAAAGTTTGATTTGCCAGAAGGAGAATTGAAGTGGTCTAAAACACAACCTAAGAACGCAAAGATGTGCATTCCTGCTGCATTTACCGATAAGAATGGTGATATAGTAGGTTTATATAGGATAGATGGTAAAACCTATCAGCATAGCAAAATGAGGATGAAGGTTTCACTAAAAGAGAATATATTCTATATCAGTCACAATTGGATGAGCGACAATGGATTTCAACAGCTAACGCTTGTTTGCGACTCTAAACCGATGAAATTCAAAGACTCACGCAGAGCTATGCGCAGAGCGTTATGTAAGAATAACGATGTAGCTTTTATATTAGAATCAAACTATCCAATGACCTTAACATCATTTGCTTACTATTGTAGTAAGTACTGTACAAATGCTGCTTATTTAGATATGGGTGAATTTGGTTACGGATACATAAAAAATGGAATATTCAAACGATACCTTTATATCTGGGGATTATTTACAAAACATAAACAGACAAATTGGTTGTACATCGAATAAAAAGATACATAGTAAATGATAAGACTAATCAAAATATCATTATGGTTACTTGCAGGGGTAATTATTATCTCTGCAAGTGGCTTACTATACCTGCGCCATTGTGAGTGGAGTCCCGAAGAGGCTGCACGATATGCTACGGAACACGCAGAGAAAAAGTCTGTGGGAATGTGTGCTCTATATGTTCGCAAGGCGATTATAGCGGGCGGAATACCATTATATATGGGTGGCGATGCGTGGAGTTATAAATACACGCTTCCAATTCTCAATTTCCATAAGGTGGGCAAAAAGTCAGAGCGAGAGGTAGGTGATATTGTAGTCTTCCAACCTATTGGTGGCCGCAAATATGGGCATATCGCTATATGGAATGGCAAGCAGTGGGTTTCTGACTTCAAACAACGAAACCTTATAGTCCACAGCGACTACCTAAAAGATGGTTGTGAATACGCAATTTATAGGAGATATAGATAACCAATAAACCACATTATAAGTAGTTACAAATACTATAGACAAGCCAATATATTCTACCTTTGACTGCTTAATTATCAGCTATTGAATATAATAGGATGGTTGTTTGGCTCTCCTCTTTTTCGTGAATCTGTATTTACATTCCCCCTAAATCCTCCTTTGTCAAAGGGGGACTTGTTTTTAATGATAAGCTCTCAATTCTGGTGATGAGAGAAAATTTCGACCTCGCTCTGGTCCCTATCGTCTCTCTTGTCCCTCTCGTCCCAAAATAACAAGAGACGAAAGAGACGAAAGAGACGAAAGAGAAGTCGCGGACAACGCACGGCAGTGACAACGCTGATACCCGACCTCGCTCTGGTCCCTATCGTCTCTCTGGTCTCTCTGGTCTCTCTGGTCTCTCTTGTCCCCTCCCCAAAAGGCAAAGCCTTAATTACTCCCGACCTCTTCCCCACCTATAAATTAAGCGGGATTGCATCTATGATACAACCCCGCCATAACCCTGTAAGGTGTCGTTCGCGGACTACTTAATTGCGATAGCGTCAATCTCTACCAATGCACCCATAGGCAATGCTGCAACCTGATAGCAGATACGAGCAGGCTTGTCACCTGTGAAGAACTCAGCGTAGATAGCGTTCATAGCGCCGAAGTCAGCGATGTCAGCCAAGAGAACTGTTGTCTTAGCTACATTGTCGAATGAGTAGCCAGCCTCCTCAAGGATATAACCGAGGTTTGTGAGTGCCTGGCGTGTCTGTGCCTCTACGCCCTCAGCCATCTTACCTGTAGCACCGTCGATTGGGAGCTGACCAGAGATGTAAAGAGTTGCGTCGTGTGCGATAGCCTGTGAATATGGACCTACTGCCTTAGGTGCCAATGGTGAAGCGATAACTTTTTTCATTTTGTATAAATTTTAATAGTTTTGTATTATCTTTGTTGCGACTACAAAGATACACATATTTTAGAAAATTATATGAAACGACTCTTTATATTTTTATCAGCGATACTATTTATCCTTGTTTTGGTGGGTTGTTGTGACTGCCGTAAGCGTGCAAAGTTGGAGAAACCTCTTGTAGGAACGGAGTGGCAGTTGGTGCAGATTATGGGACGAGATACCCATGCTGAGGGTGATAAGTTTACGCTTCTGCTCCACGATAATGGCACGGTGACAGGTATGGGTGAGTGTAATCGTCTCACGGCAACATATAGTGTCACCCCCTCGCGCTCACTTAGCTTTACAAACCTTGCTACTACGCGTGTCTATTGTCCTAACTACGAGGCTGAGAATGCCTTTCTCAATATGGTAGAGAGTGTCACCCACTACGAGATGGATGCCGAGAGTATGATTCTTCTCTCCAATGGTACGCTTGTAGCCATCATGCGCCCTAAAACACTTCAGTAGCTGTGAATATAGAGTTGATCGTTGTCGGTAAGACCGACATGAAGGAGGTTGAGGCCCTTGTTATGATGTACACCAAGCGCCTGAACCACTATGTGCGCTTCGCAATTACGACCATTGCCGATATACGCAACACGAAGAAGCTCTCCGAGGCGGAACAGAAACGCCTTGAGGGCGAGGCTATACTACGCCTTATCAACGACTCCGACCACCTTATGCTCCTCGATGAGCATGGCTCGGAGTTCCGCTCTATAGAGTTTGCCGAGATGATACAGCGCCGTATGTCTGCCGGAACAAAGCGCTTAGTCTTTGTTATCGGTGGCCCTTATGGCTTCTCGGATGCTGTCTATCAGCGCGCCAATAGCAAAATATCGCTCTCGAAGATGACCTTCTCTCATCAAATTGTCCGCGCCATCTTCACCGAGCAACTCTACCGCGCCTTTACCATTCTTAAAAACGAGCCCTACCACCACGAGTAACTTTTCGAAGTGAAAGGTGTGAGGCGCTTTGCGCGAGGTTTATAAAGTGAAAACTGAAAACTGAAAAGTGTGGTGTCTGCGACGCATATAAACTGAAAACTGAAAACTGAAAGGTGAAAAGTGAAAAGTGTGGTGCGCTTCGCGCGGAGTTTATAAAGTGAAAACTGAAAAGCGCTCGGCAGTGACAACGCTGATACCCGACCTCGCTCCCGTCCCTATCGTCTCTCTTGTCTCTCTCGTCCCAAAAAAAAACAAGAGACCCGAGAGACGAAAAAGACGAGAGAGACAAAAGCGAAGTCGCGGACAACCGCACGACCTCTGATACCCGACCTCGCTCCCGTCCCTATCGTCTCTCTTGTCCCTCTCGTCCAAAAAATAACAAGAGACGACAGCGAAGTCGCGGACATCATTTAACTGCACAGCAGCGACACTGCTGATACCCGTCATCATTCTTTTTCAAAATTTTCGCTAAACTCTTGGCGAATAGAAAAGTTATTCCTATTTTTGTAATGTCAAGGGTGCGCCCTTGGCAGACATATTTATTAGTGAAAGTGTTTCGCTAATCCTTGGAAATGAAATTTGGCGATTTTAGATGAAAGGATAACGAATGCTTACATCACTTGTATTGGTATGTAATGTTGGCACGCTCTGTGCCCGCTCCATACTGTGCAGGTGTGGAGTATTGTTTATTTTCGTCGAGGCCACGCCAAATGCCTATTTCCAGATAAACGAGCATCTCCACACTTTCTTTGTTTATAACCACCGCATAGGAGATGCTACGGTACACAAACAAACACAGTTATGAAGGCAAAACATCTACTTTTTGCTCTCTTCGCTCTTGCGCTCGGCGCTGCATCGTGCGAGAACGACACTCCAACAACTCCTAACCAGGAGCCTAAGAAGATGACCATCAAGCTCCGCACAACAGGTGAGACTGATGCTCAGTACAACCCTCTTACACGCTTTACACCAGACGATCGCGACCTCTATGGTATTCAGGTATGGCATAAGCCTGCAACCACCGGAAGCTATGAGCGCTATGCTTACGGTCTATTTGATAGCTTTGAGGATGTAGAGATTGAGGTTACTGAGAACTATAAGTATATCTTCGAGGTGTGGATGGTTGACGATGGTAAGGATAAGGTATTTTGCGACTCTATTCTTGTTGACCAAAACTACTACTTAGGTTATGATAAGCCTTTTAGAGGTTATAATAAGTATAATGGAGCATCTTCACAGTCTATCACACAGCTAACAAATGAGTTTACTTATGCCTCTGATAGATATTTTACAGCTACAGATGATAATGGTGGTCTCTGGTATCAATCCTTCAAAGCTAAAGACGGTAAAGAGTATGACTATCCTGAGGATGTAGATTTCTATTATGGATATGTTGCTGGTTATATACCTACAGATGACGGTGTTACGCTATCTATCTATTTGAAGCGTATGGCATTTGGAGTAAAGGTTATTGTTGGCGATTACCTTGATAATGGAGAGATTACACTCTCTACATTAAATTATAAATACACCTTTACTCCTGAAAATAGAGTATTAGAGAAGACTTATGCGTATATGAGAGGACCATATAATAGTTGGTACTCAAAAGATGACTTGTCACAGACTGGAATAGCTATGAGTTTCGACTTTTTATGGAACAAGGCCGACGGTACAACTGTAGATTGGAAGTCGTTTAGTGCTAAGTTCTATCGATTGAAGCAGACAGTATTCACATTGGACTATTATGGTGAGGATGAGGTATTAGGTGGTAATATGTTCGATATTCACTATGAGGATACTCCAATAGAGGAGGGATACAAGAGTTATAGTGATGGTGCAGACCAGGAGGATTATAATTGGTAGAGGTTAGTAAGCTTTTAATGGGGGTAATAAAATGTTAGTGTTTATTATCCAAAACAAATGGGGCTGGCTAAAAGTAACTTAGCCAGCCCCATAATAACCTATGAGAGTGAATAAAAAGATGTAGTTTTAGGCTTGCGAAGCCCTAAAAAGCGGAGTTTACTGAGCGTAAATGAGCATTTTGAGGGCAAGCGTAACGACAAAATACACTTTTTATTCACTCTCATTCATGTTTTTGAGTGGTAATAAATTACTTCTGGCACTCGCCACAGCACTCCTCCTTGCACTCAGCCTTCTCAGCGCAGCAAGCATCCTTGCACTCTGCCTTCTTCTCGCAGCACTCCTTCTTCTCTGGGCAATCTGCGCACTTCTCAGTACCGCAGCACTCCTTCTTCTCGCAGCACTCCTTCTTCTCAGCGCAGCAAGCATCCTTGCACTCTGCCTTCTCAGCGCAGCACTCATCCTGGCACTCAGCAGCCTCAGCAGCGCACTCAGCACAGCACTCTGTAGCAGCCTGCTCAGCATCCTTAGCCTTCTTGTTCTGACCACCACATGATACCATCGTTACAGCAGCAAACAAAACTGCCAATGCAAAAAACTTCTTCATAGTCGATAAATTTTTTATAGTTTTTAGTTGTTTTCAACAACAAAAGTAGGTAATTATTTCTGTATCTCCAACTTTTTGAACAGAAATTTATCTTTTATGACAACTATTCTATTATTGCTGGCTCTATAGCAAGGCTGTCTAAACTCTCCACTGGGGTGTTCAGAGGTGTTGTCAGAGCCTCAAGTTTTATGCTTTCGCGACGAGGAAAGGCCTTGGGATAGTTGGGCAAAATCTTTGCCATAAGAATCTGCGCCTCCTCCATCGAGAGGCAGTCGCCTACCGAAACCTTGAAGTATGGACTTTCATAGACAAGGTAGGCGTTTATGTTGGGGTAGAGGCTCTTGAACTCCTGTAGCACAGTGTCGGCATTATCTCCCGCATACTGACCATTATTCGAGAAGATAACGATGCGGAAGCCGTTGACCTCACCTCTGCGGCGTTGTGCTTCAACAGCTCTTACGGCATCTCTTGTGCCATTATCATCCATAACATTGACATAGCTACCCTCAACAGATGTTCTAAGTAGCTCCTGTTTTACTCGCTCGACACTCTGTGCCGAGGCGCAAAGGCTTGCACATAGTGCAACAATACAAAGAATATATCTCATACAATTATGCTATTTCATCAACATATTTAGACTCTCTATCTCCCTCTCGGGTAGCGCCAAGAGCTGTAGCACGCTATTTAGCGGCACGCCCTCCTGAGCGAATGTTCTCTTAAAGAGTGGTGTTCCCGCCTTGATGCGGTAGTTTATCGTTATATCCTCCCTATCACCCAAGGCTATGCGCGCTACAAGTCCCGCGAAGGATAGCATCGAGCGCGAGGTAAAGCGCAGAGGAACAAGCACCTCGGTGCTACTCTTACGAGGCACCACAACCCTATCTCTTAGTGAGAGTGTGAGGCGTGGTGTGCCATTTACAAGGATATCAACCTCCCCCTCCTTGACCACCATACGCCAGCAGCCACTATTCTCCACCTCAACCCAGAGGTTTGCCCCCGAGGTTGAGAGGTGTGTGACACGCTCAAAACCCCGAAACTCTAACTTCTGTGCCACGCTACGCGGTGCAGAGATGAGCAGAAGAGCGAGTAGTATGGCATATCTAAGCCCTCTCATTAGCCTACTTTGTTGCAATGTAGATATATGCTATGCCGAAGCTCTGCGAGCGAGCCTTGACTCTGCAGAAGCCCACACCACGGAGCATATCCGAGAAGCGCTCAGGCGTAGGGAACTCCTCGACAGAGTCGGGAAGATAGGTATAGGCCTGCTTATCCTTAGATATCATGCCACCGATGCGTGGCAGTAGGCGATGTGCATACTGGCTATAGACCCAGCGTATAAGGCGGTTTTTAGGCATCGAGAACTCCAGCACCACCAACTTACCACCAGGCTTAAGTGTGCGGTAGAGCTCACTAAGACCACGCTCTATATTCTCGAAGTTACGCACACCAAAGGCCACTGTAACGGCATCAATGCTGTTAGAGGCTACCATGTGTAGGTTCTCAGCATCGCCCTTTTCGAGCATTATACGCTCCTCCAGACCCTGCTTCTCAATCTTTCGGCGTGCAACAGCGAGCATCTCCTCCGAGAGGTCAACGCCAAGTATCTGTGTGCGGTCAACACGCTTAGCCATAGCTATAGCAAGGTCGCCCGTACCTGTAGCTACATCCATAATCTTGTGTGCCTTAGCGCGGCGCACAATACGCATAACACGGCGACGCCACATACGGTCGATATTGAGCGACATGATGTGGTTTAGTTTGTCGTATGTAGGTGCGATGTTGTCGAACATCTGCTCCACCTGCTCCTTTTTGCTCTGTTCTTCGTTGTAAGGTTTCATATCTTCTATTCATAGCGCATAATCACCGATGGAGATATGCGTGTTGAGAATGTTGCTGGTATAAGCATAAAGATAACTGTAGCTATCACTATGCCCGCTATTGCCAATATCCACCACCCCCAACATAGAGCTGCTGGCACAGCATCCAAGAGATAACCCTCTGTGGGTAGTGGGATGATTGCCCATGTGTGTTGCACAAAGATCATCGTAAGAGCTATGGCTATACCCCACGCCATACCGCGCCCCAAAATAAATAACGCACGGTAGAGGAATATTCGTATAACCGCACCGCGATGCATACCCAAGGCACGCAGCACACCAATCATACGCTGACGCTCCATGACGATGATAAGCAACGATGTTGTGATGTTGAGCAGCGCCACAATAAGCATTATGACCACCACCGCCAAAGCCGTGACATCGTGCGTTGCCAACCACCCAAAGATATGGGGGAAGAGTCGCTGCATGGAGAAGGCCTCGGCAAGCACCCCATGGGTGAAATATAGCTCCAAGAGCGCATTATCCATATCCTCGGCAAAGAGCTCGGCATCCATACCATCGTCGAGCCAGATATCGTAGCCCGTTAGCATATCGCCACCATAGAGGCGTGCCACATTACGCATATCTGTTATGGCGTAGCTGTTATCTAAAAAGTCAACACCTGTGTTGTATATGCCCGAAAGTGTGAAACGGTCACGAAGCACGCCACTCCTCTCATCTATAAAGACCATCTCCACGCGGTCACCCACCGATATATCCATCTTCTGTGCTACGCGCTTGGAGAGGAGTATCTCCTTCTTGCGAGGCTCGGCACTGAGGTTCGGAAACGCACCCTCCACCATTCGCTTCTCATAGAAGCTACTATCGTAGAGGCTATCTACGCCCTTGAGCAACACACCCACGATGTTATCATCGCTCTTAAGCACACCCTCCTTATTTGTAAATCGGCTCTTACGCACTATGCGGCTATCCATAAGCAGGGAGTCGAGGGCTTCGCACTCCTCAAGTCCCACGCTCGATACGATGCCGTGGCTCTGCGGTGCTGTGATGGTAACATCGGCAGCTGCCCCAGATATAAGCTCTCTGAGGTTTTGCTTGAAGCCCACAACGACAGATAGGGTGATAAGGATAACGGCTATGCTAACGGCTGTAGCGACCACCGCCACACGCTCCATGATACCCGCCTTGTTACCCTCCTCACGCTTTGATAGGCGTTGTGCTATGTAAAACTCGGTATTCACAAGGTACAAAGATAGGAAAAACTATTTATTTGAACTCTCCTAAGACGGCATATATTCTCTAAAATACCTCTCTGAGTATCCTCAACGACTCTACAGAGTGGATAGCATCAAGGTGAAAGGCGTAGTAGCGAAGCATGGCATCGAGGAACTCTACACGCTCATGACGATTAAGACCCACCTCGCCCAAGTAACGCACATCGCACTCCAACATATCGTGTAGGATACGGGCATTTTCGGGTGTCAGCGCCATGCTGGGGATAAGGGCGTGGGGTGTAAAGTGACCATCGCGTATATCCAACCAAGCACCATCCACATACTCATTATCAGGCGAGAAGCCTAAGGGGCGACTTAGGTTGGCAAGAAACCATAGGTGGAAATTAGATATACCCTCCTCCAAAGCATCCAACGCTCCCACCGATGCCCAAACAAACTCAAAGAGGTCGTGCGAGGGCTCGCTATCCTTGATTAGGCGATAGAGAACCTCAGCCATAAAGAGTGCCATGGTCGATTTACGCACATCGAACGGAGTGTTTTGAAGCACCATGCCGGGCACTAAGTCCTTCATGCGGTGCATGGCCATCTTCGAGGAGCTAAGACCCTCGAACTCAACAGCAAACATAGGCTGCAAGAGTGCCATTTTTGACCCCTTAGCTGTGGGGCGTATGCCCTGCACCATATAGCTTTGGCGACCTGCGGTGTCGGTGAGCATATTCACTATGACCCCCTTGTCGCCATACTTTATGGTATTTAGCACTACGCCGCGTGCTTTATACGACTTCATTGACATAATCGCTACTTGGGGTCATGCCAGCGACCATCGCGCTTGATTATCTCGATAAGGTGGTCAAGAGCCTGGCTCTGGTGGATATTACGCTCCACAATCTCGCGCCCACGATAGAGGGTTATATGCTCTGGCGAAGAGCCAACATATCCGTAGTCGGCATCTGCCATCTCGCCAGGACCATTGACTATGCAACCCATAACACCGATTTTAAGATCCTTCAAATGTGAGGTGCGCTCCTTGATCTCTGCTAAGGTCGATTGGATATCGTAGAGTGTGCGACCACAACTTGGGCAGGCGATATACTCCGTGCGCGAGAAGCGTAGGCGCGATGCCTGCAAAAGCATCAACTCGATATTCTCTATCTCCTTGTCACTCAATGCTGGAGCATCAATCCACACGCCATCTGCAAGACCATCAATAAGTAGCTGACCCATGTCCAAGGCAGCATATATGGCAACCAATTCTTTGCGACTCTCCGCGTAGTGACGGCGTAGTACGATAGGGGTCCTATCCTCTCGGTTGAGTATCGCTGCGCGCCACTCATGCGTAGGGTTTGAAGATGTAGTCTCCATAACCTCATACTCAGCAGTTATCTCGCTATGGATGATAGGCTTTGCCGAGGTGCGTGGGCGGAATGATGTTGGCGAGTAGCCATCACTATTCTTTATCTCGAACTCACCCTCACGGTTAGCGAAATAATCCACTATGATACGACCCACGGGAACCTCATTCTCAGGTGCCTCGGTAAGTGATACACGCAAGGTGTCGCCTATGCCGTCTGCAAGGAGTGCGCCTATGCCCACAGCACTCTTTATGCGACCCTCGATGCCGTCGCCCGCCTCGGTAACGCCCAAGTGTAGAGGATAGGTCATACCCTCGCGCTCCATTGCCTCAACTAAGAGCCTGTAGGCGTGTACCATGACGCGTGTGTTGCTCGACTTCATCGATACAACAACATTGTCGAACTGCTCCGCACGACACATTCTTAAGAACTCCATTGCCGAAGCTACCATACCCTCAGGCGTATCGCCATACTCATCAAATATGCGCTTTGCAAGCGAGCCATGATTAACACCTATACGCAGTGCCACACCGCGTCTGCGGCATATCTCAATAAGGCGTTGTAGCTCGCCATTCGAGGTGCGAAAGTTACCAGGGTTTATGCGCACCTTATCCACCGCCTCAGCAGCAATCATCGCTATCTCTGGCGTGAAGTGAATATCGGCAACAATAGCCGCCTTAACACCCTCCTCATCAAGGCGTTGCATAATAGGTGCAAGTGCTTCGCCCTCTCTTTTGCCCTGTGCTGTAAGGCGCACAATCTCTGCTCCTGCATCGGCAATACGCTTGGTCTGCGCAACGCTAAGCTCAACATCGGCAGTGGGTGTATTTGTCATCGACTGCACGGTGATAGGATTACTACCTCCAATCTTGACACCACCGAAACACACTTCGTGTGCCTCTCTACGGCTATATCTGAGTGTCGTTTTCATCTCTTATGCTGTTTTATAGTGCAAAGTTACTATTTTTTCTAAAACTCAGGTGCGCACTCTATCTTTATTCTCTCTTTTGTGGCGGGGTGCGTAAACTCCAAGCGCGAGGCATGAAGGTAGAGCCTATGTCCATCCTTAAGGTCGGTATTGCACTCCCTACCGTAGATGTTGTCGCCTACGATAGGTGCGTTAAGTCCTCGGTGGTGTGCCGAGTGCAGGCGTAACTGATGCGTGCGCCCTGTTATGGGTGTGAACTCCACACGCGTGCGCTCGCCCTCATAACTAAGCACACGATACTCCGTCACAGCGCTCTTACCATCATCCGCCACCATCTGCCGCGGACGATTGTCGTAGTCAAGGCGCATAGGTAGCTCTATGATACCAATTTCTGGTGTTACCCTACCCTCAACGATAGCCGTATAACGCTTTGATACGCTGCGCCTTATAAACTGCTCTTGAAGCGCCTTATGTGTATCCTTATCTTTGGCTAACACAAGGATGCCAGATGTTGATTGGTCGAGGCGGTGAACAATCATCGGCGATGTGACATCGGGGTATCGCTCCCTCGCCCACTGCTCCACGCTCCTTACGCCCGACTTTCCCTCCACCGAGAGCATTCCGCAAGGCTTGTCTATAACAATTATGTACTTATCCTCTAATAATATACGAGGCTCGGCGGGTGCTATAGCCTCAAGTGGGTTTGGCTCAACATCAAGTCCCACAAGCATATGTGTTAGTATCGGCTTACACTTGCCAATGCAAGCGGGATAGAAGGCTCCGTGGTGGCGCACCTCACCGCGTGGCGATGCCCCTTGCCAGAACTCCGCCATCGCAATAGGTTTATAGCCTTTTTGAAAGGCATATTGAAGGAGCTTGGGTGCTGCACACTCTCCCGCACCTGCAGGTGGCACACCCTGTGCTGTTGGTGCAAATAGCTCAACCAAAGTTTTAATCTCACCACGACCGTTCAATATGCAAAACTGCTCAAATATCTGATTTTGAAGCGCTGCAGAGCGTTGCTGTCGCTCTTGCTTTAGCGTTGCTATCTCCGCGCTTAGTCTATCGAAATGCTCCTCACTCTTTGCCACACCCTCCTTGAGTTGTCGCTTTAGACGCTGCATATCGGCATTATCGCGCTGGCTCTCAAGGATAAGAATATCGCTATTCTCACCCTCAGCACGGCGGCGGTCACGCTCCGCCTTACGCTCTGCCACAACACGCTTAAACTCGGATAGGCGTCTATCGGCATCTGCTCGCGTCTGCTCCAAATCGCGCTTTGCCAAGGTGTATTCCTCACCCTTAGTAAGCTCTGCAATGCGCTGATTTATAGCTGTAATCTCTGCCTCTCCACGGCGGAAGAAGTCGCCAGGTTGCAGCATGTTGTAGATGGGTGGCACGAAGTATTCGTGATTGTTGCTACCCGCTAAGTTACCCGAAAATGCCGCCAAATAGCCAAGCTCACCCTCGCTATCCTCAACAACAAGAACTCCGAACATCTTGCCACGCGAAATCTCCTTGCTCCACTCTGGGCGCGTAGCAAGGAAATTTTTGACCTCCTCGGCGGCGACGACAGAGAGTTGGTGAGGCACATAATGAAATGGCCATGTAAAGAGCCGTGGTCGCTCAATCTTATCGATGTTGTGTTTGAAACGGTGTAACATTTTTGATATATTTTCGAGTACAAATATACAAATTACGGATAAAATAGTTGCACAGATGATATAAATATCATAACTTTGTAACAGAGGTCTTATCTAAATATTAAAAAATATGAAACGCTTTATCTATTACCTTATGACACTCCTTGGATTTGGAGTGCAGGGGTGTGATAACATTGACAATCCTTTTGGTGGTGGTGAGGTATGCATGTACGGTACTCCTGTCGTTGAGTTTCATCTTTCGGCACGCGTCATTGATAAGGATGGCAATCCAATTCAGGGTATTGAGGTGCGACCAAATAGCGGCATTCCATGCCTTAACAAGACCGGCTTCTCGGACTATCAGGGTGTCATAAACGCCTATTACCACGATACAGGTTTTGCGGGAGATATACACGAGGTAATCTTCTATGATGTTGACGGCGAGGCTAATGGTGGCGAGTTTGCGCAACTGAAACTCGATATTAGCGATAAGGTCACAAAAGTTGAGGAGGGCGACGGCTGGAATCAGGGTAGCTACAAAGCCGAAATAGGCGATGTGGTACTCTCACTCAGAGAGGGTGGTAACGAAGAGATTGTTGAGAAAGCATATCGCATCAATCTTAGTGTCACAGTAGTCAACGAGGCTGGCGAGCCTATTCAGGGTATTCTTGTGCGCCCTGAAAGTGGCGACTTTGCAGGTCGTGTAGGCTACACCGACCACCTTGGTAGGGTGACAGCCTGCGAGTATATGGAGTCTGTAGATGGGTGCTTTGTGCTACAATTTAAGGATGTGGATGGCGAGTACAACCTCGGAGAGTTCGAGGATGTTAACCTCGATATCACTGACAAGGTGATGGCTGTAGTGACGGCGTCTGGCACGGCGGATGTAGTGTTGGAGCCTGTGGTAATGTATAAGAAATAGTACATATGAGATGTCCTACCTCTCTCATTAGGTGCCTATTTTTTGTGGCTGTTCTCTTTGCTGGGTGCGAGGAGAATGAGGATATGATGCGTTGCACCATAACTAAGCCATACCAATTTCGCCATAATGACTCTAAAATCTGCAATGGAGAGATTTTAGAGTTTGAGTATTTCACCGAGTTTAATACGCCATTTGAGATTGTCATTACAGAGCAAGAGACTCAAATTATTCTCCAGCGCGAGAACCACAAGCTCAAGCGTGGCGAGGGTAAGCTGCAAATTGTTGTTGACATAGGTGACTATCGAGGCCCAGGCACTGTGGAGGTCTTGTTTATGTCGAAGAAGCTGGATAAACTACTCTCTAATAGTGAGTCTTGGACACGAAGGCGTTATTCTGCAAATTTTTGTGATATAGAGCCATAAATCTATGAAGAGATATGTTCTTATAGTTCTGGGCATAGCCCTTTTTGCTCTCTCTTGTGAGCGCAGGGAGCATAGTTTTATGTTTGGTGTAGATAGAGACTCCTATATTTCGGCAGATATATATGGCTCATATCGTAACTATAATGGGATGCACTTTGCGAGCGATTCTGGCACATATACATCCGATGACCACCCAGAGTTAACGATACATAGCGACGGTACATTTAGTTTCAAGCTTGATAGAGGGCTTTACGCACAAAATGGAGATTACATGCATCTCTGCTTTTATTGGGATAGGGAGGATAGTGAATTTGAGTTTGGCAAGGTCTATTCGCTCACGCTCTTTGGTCTGGCACGCGCAGATGTCGATCTCTACGAGCAATCTGAACACTTCATGTATAAGGCGGTGAATGGCTGGATTATCTTTCGTTCACGACGCCCCTATGATGGTGGTCTCCTCTACTCTGGAGAGTTTCGTTTTGAGGGTTGCACAGAGGAGGGTGATAGGATAATGGTAGAGAATGGTAAATTTATAGATTGCCGTATTTGCTGGGGCGATGACTACGGTTGTGCAGCATATTAGTTGTTCTATGGTGCTTTGAAATTTGTATTTGTAGGAAAATATTTGTATTTTTGCAGTAGGTGGTGATATCATGGTTAACAGAAATAACATAGTTATGAAGAGTAGTCGTTTCTTATTGTTTGTATGTGTGGTCTTTTCTGCGTTGTCGTTGACGGCTTGTTCCAATGATGAGGGACCGTTGCAGAATATTGTGATTATCTCTCAGAGGTACAATGAGGCGGATGTTCGTAATGGTGAACTTCTTTCGTTGAGCTATTATAGTGAGTTTGCCACTAAGGTGGAGGTGGTAATCAAGGATGGCGATAATGCCAATGTTCTTCAGCATGAAGTTGTTGATATCAACCGTGGTGATGGTGTGTTGTCTGTGAAGATTGATGTTGGCAGGTACTATGGCAGGGCGATTGTCTATATCTCCTATCCAAATCTTTATGAGAAAAAACTCTTCTCTGAGGCAAAGAGGGATATAACCGAGCGATTCTTCGTGAATATCCTTGAGGTTGAGGATGAACCACGACCTGAGGATGAGATAAATTAGTCAATATAAGATAGCAAGAGTAGCGTATGAAAAGGTATATTAAGCTATTTTCAGTAATTATAGCTGTTGTGATATTTGCTGTGTCATGCTCCGAGCAGAACCTCTCTATGATATTTGGGTCGAACTTAGACTCTAAGATTTCGGCTACTATATCTGGAACGCATCGTGAATACGACAGCCGATATTTTTCAAGTGATTCGGGCACATATCAGCGCAATGACCATCCACAGATAACCATCCATGATGATAGCACTTTTAGTGTTAAGCTGGATCGTACGCTCTATAATAGCGAGGGTGAGTATGTTCGTCTATGCTTTGATTTGAATAGAGTTGCTGGGGAGTTGGAGATAGGTAAGCTCTATCCTCTCTATATGAAGGATGATTCGCGTGCCTATGTTGAGCTTGTGGATAGAAAAGATGATAGCTTCGAGACCTCAATATACAACACTGTTGATGGATGGCTACTCTTTACAAATAAGAAGGTACACTCAGGTGGCTTCCTCTTCTCAGGAGAGTTTAGTTTTAGAGGTGCTACCGAGGCAGGGGATAAGGTCTCTGTGGAGAGAGGCGTATTTACCAATTGCCGCATCTGTTGGGGTGATGACTATGGCTGTGCAGCCTACTAACAACCTAATATCAAGGGGATATGAAACGCATATTAAACTATCTGTTAGGACTCTTGGGCGTAGGGGCTGCGAGTTGCATTCCTGTGGCCATGTACGGAACACCACATGTGGAGTTCTCGCTCTCGGCACGCGTCATAGACGAGGCGGGCAACCCAATACAGGGTATCGAGGTGCGTACAAAGAGTGGGCAGCCATTTGACCATAATACAGGCTTTGCCGACTACCTCGGAAATATTGAGGCTGTAAGTGGCGATATATGGCCCAACGAGCAGTATAAGGTCGTATTCCTCGATGTTGATGGCGAGTATAACGGTGGCGAGTTCGAGAGCTTAGAGCTTGATATAAGTGATGAGGTTAAACAGACCAAAAAGGGCAGTGGCGATTGGTATCAAGGTGCGTATAAGGCTGAGCTTGGCGATGTTACGCTTACCCTCAAGGCTCAGGATGATAACAACACTAACGAGGAGGAGTCACTATGAAAAGGTTAATGCTGCTTTTTGCCGCACTCCTATGCGTTATAGTGTCGGGCTGCGATGAGATTTATGAGGATTACTACTGCCTATACTTTTCTGCTGAGATTGTGGATGAGGATGGAGTACCTATTCAGGGTATCTATGCCTACCCCGAAGGTGATAAGTTTGATGGTCGCGAGGGCTACTCCAACCACCTTGGCAAGATAGATGCCTTTGGTCAGATTAAGCCAAGTCGCAGATTTGTTATATGTATAGAGGATGTCGATGGTGAGTATAACCGTGGCGAGTTTAAGGGCGTTGCTATAGACATCACAAACAAGGTTAAAGCGCCCTCAGTACCCGATGATTACGGATTTACGGGTAGCGACATTGTAGATTTGGGCAGAGTTGTATTGAAGAGAAAATAAAACGATATATTATGAAAACCAAGAGATTTATTTGTGCTGCATTGCTTTTCGTGGCAATGGTATTCGCTGAGAGCGTATCGGCACAGCTCAAAACATCATACTTTATGGAGGGTTCGTACTTCCGTACTGAGCTTAACCCTGCGTTAGCACCAACGCGCGGCTATATTGGTCTTTCGCCATACTCTGGATTTACATTTGGTAATTATAGCAACTACAACTCCTTAATGACCTTCTACCGCGATGGTCAAAATGTGGGTGCATCAAGCCCATTGGTATCTGTCAATGATTTCATCGGCAGGCTACCAAACAAGTGTAAGCAGTCATATAGCTACAATATCAACATCTTTCAAACAGGCTTCTACACCCGCAATGACACATTCTGGAACATCGGTTCGAATATACGCCTTATGATGGATGGTACATTACCAAAGGAGTACTACAAAATATTGAAGAGCGATTATACTAATGGTATAACAGCTAAGGATATCCGTCTTAACTGCGACGCATACATCGAGAACTATATTGGTCGCACCTTCCGCATCGGCGATAACATCACCTTGGGTGCTCGTGCAAAGTTCCTCGTGGGTCTCATAAATATGAATATATATTTCAACGAGATTGCTGCTAACAACGACAAGTACCATGTAGATGGCGGTATGAAGGTGGCTGGCTCCATCGTATATAGCTCAGACTACAACGGCGAGGAATTCCCAGAGATTACGGATGATACAACAATTGCCCCAGTGTTCGATAATACTAAGAGTTTCGGTGGCGCTATTGACCTTGGTGCTGAGGTACGCCTGTTAGATAATCACCTAAAGCTATCGGGGGCTATCACCGACCTTGGCTTTATCAGATGGTCGAAGGATACTATGATGGAGAGCACGATGACAGCATCATTCGACAAAAAGAGCGATGTGGACAACATCTTAAGCATAATGGAGGATGATCTTATGGAGATGCCTCGCTTCTTGTCGGGCTACACTACACGCCTTGTTACCAACATCAACCTTGGTGCTGAGTACAACTTCCTTAGCAACCACTTCTCTGTGGGAGCTTTGTCGAGCACACGCATCTTGCATGGTGGTATGATGAGCGAGCTTACAACATCGTTAAATGTGCGCCCAACAAACTGGATGTCGTTCACTGCAAGCTATACCCTCTTCAATGGCAATGTTCCGGGAGTCTATGGTGCTGCGGTGAACATACACCCAAAGCTTATCAATATCTTCTTCGGTATGGACTACATATCAGGAGATGTTGAGCATACTTATGGTGATTTTCTTGTAACAGGTGCACCATTCCTTAGAGCATTCTTTGGCGATACATATCAATTACCTAACTCCTTTAACTTCTACTTAGGCGTAGGCTTCAACTTTGGTCGCCCTGACTTCTTGATTGATTAGTAACTAACCTTAAGGGATGTTCTATAAATTAGTAAATTAAGTTTAACAATGGGTAGTTTTATTTTATATTTCGGTCGCTTTTGTGTCTATTTCGGCATCTTTCTCATCTTTCCTCGGTTGCTATGCCCGCATAGCGCCCTCGAAAGAGATAAGAAATCTGTTCGAAATATCCTACAAAATCAACTCGACCTAATTTATAGAACCTCCCTTAAATATTTACGACTATGTTAGGCAAAATTTTAACCCGTCTATTCGCGCTCTTTGGTATGACGCTTACCTGTGTGGCGTGTTATGCACCTTACGATGCCGAGTTTAACCCTAACTTCCAGGCATCGGGTCGTGTTGTTGACCCTGAGGGCGAGCCTATTGAGGGCATCCATGTAAGTACCGACTTGCAAGGTAGTTATACTAATAAGTCAGGCGAGTTCCGCGTGGAGGGTCGTCTTAATCATATCTCCTTCACGGATGACGATGGGGAGTTAAATGGTGGAGAATTTCAACTCCACGAGATAGAACTACCTACCGACCAAAGTTGGGCAGAGGAGGAGATTAAGGTTATTGACCTTGGCGATATTGAGCTTACACCTGTAAACAACGAGGAGTAGTATGGGAAAACGCCTTGGACTACGCCAGTGGATAGCGCTCAAGCTATTCAAAAAGTTACACAAAATACGCACCGAGGAGCATACGCTCAATACGCTCTTTTGGGAGTGTACCTTGCGCTGTAATTTGCAGTGCCGCCACTGCGGTAGCGACTGCACGGTAAACCCTGCGCTTAAGGATATGCCCGCCGAGGATTTCTTCCGCGTGCTTGATAGAGATATTACGCCCCATGTAAACCCCAATAAGACCTTTATCATCCTCTCGGGTGGCGAGGTATTGGTGCGTAAGGACCTCGAACAGATAGGTATCAACCTATACCGCCGTGGCTACCCATGGGGTATGGTGACAAATGGTCTTGCCCTAAGTCGCGAGCGTCTTGACTCGCTTATTCGCGCGGGACTACACTCCATCACCGTGTCGCTTGATGGCTTCGAGGAGCATCACTACCATATACGCCAAAACAAGGAGAGCTTCGCACGCGCCGTGGAGGCTGTGCGTATGATATCGGCAGATAGGGAGCTTGTGTCGGATGTGGTGACTTGTGTAACGCCAGCCCTGCTACCACGCTTGGAGGAGTTCAAGGAGTTTCTTATATCGCTTGGTGTGCGCCGCTGGCGATTGTTTGCTATCTTCCCTGTAGGTCGTGCTGCCGAGGATAAGAGTCTGCAACTTAGCGACGAGGAGTACACCGCAATGATGGAGTTTATCCTACGCACCCGCAAGGAGGGACGCATCGAGGCATCCTATAGCTGCGAGGGCTTCCTTGGTGGTTACGAGATGCGCGTGCGCACAAACCCATACGAGTGCTACGCAGGTATAGGTATCGCCTCAATACGCGTGAATGGCGATATTTCGGGTTGCACAAGCGTGCGCGCGAACTTCACCCAGGGAAATATCTATAAGGATAACTTCTGGGATGTATGGCAAAATCGCTTCGAGAAGTTCCGCAACCGCGAGTGGACAAAGAAGGGCAAGTGTGCCGACTGCAAGGTGTGGCAATATTGCCAGGGTAGCGGCATGCACCTCTATGATGATGATGAGAATTTATTGGTGTGCCACTACAACAGGTTGAAATAGACTATTTATCCGTATAAAACAATAGAGGTTGCCCGAAAGGACAACCTCTTATTGCTTGTAATCTTGGACTGATTAAGCCTCAGGAGCGATAGCCTCTGATGGGCAAACACCAGCGCAAGTACCGCAGTCGATACACTTGCTTGAGTCGATTACATAGATGTCACCTGCTGAAATTGCCTCAACTGGGCACTCGTCGATACATGTACCACATGCAACGCAAGAATCTGAAATTTTGTAAGCCATATTACTTTTGTTTTTAATGAGTGTTTACACTTTTCAACTGCAAATATACAAATTATTTTATAAAATCAAACCCTGTATAAGGAATTAGCACCTCAGGAATGCGTATTCCCTCCTCAGTCTGGTTGTTTTCGAGCAATGCAGCCACGATACGAGGCAGTGCAAGAGACGAGCCATTCAAGGTGTGTGCCAACTGTGTTTTGCGGTTATCATCGCGGTAGCGAAGCTTAAGACGGTTAGCCTGGAACGATTCGAAGTTCGATACTGACGATACCTCCAACCAACGCTTCTGTGCCTCAGAATATACCTCAAAGTCGTAAGTAAGTGCCGATGTAAACGACATATCGCCACCACAAAGGCGCAAGATGCGGTATGGTAAGCCGAGCGATGCTACGATACTCTCAACATGAGCAACCATAGCGTCGAGAGCCTCATACGACTTATCAGGGTGTGCCACCTGCACAATCTCCACCTTGTCGAACTGGTGCAAACGATTAAGACCACGCACATCCTTACCATAAGAGCCAGCCTCGCGACGGAAGCAAGGTGTGTATGCTGTCATCTTCACAGGCAACTCGCTCTGCTCAAGGATAACATCACGGAAGATATTGGTTACAGGCACCTCGGCTGTAGGCACAAGGTAGAAACCATCTGCTGTAACATGATACATCTGACCCTCCTTATCTGGTAGCTGACCAGTACCGAAGCCCGAAGCCTCGTTAACCATGATTGGAGGCTCAACCTCCTGATAACCAGCCTTAGTGTTGCAGTCAAGGAAGTAGTTAATCAAGGCGCGCTGCAATCTTGCACCCTTACCCTTATATACTGGGAAGCCAGCACCTGTGAGCTTCACACCAAGGTCGAAGTCGATGATATCGTACTTCTTGGCAAGCTCCCAGTGAGGCAACGCCTCGCCAGGAATCTCGGTGTAGTTCTCCACGAGCTTAACCACAACATTATCCTCTGCTGTGCGACCCTCAGGAACTATATCTGCTGGGAAGTTAGGGAGTTTAACTATCTCGTTCTGCAGCTCCTCGGCCACCTTATCAGACTCCTCCTTAAGCTCATTTGAGCGAGCCTTCAACGCTGCTACCTCCTGCTTTTTAGCCTCAGCAGCCTCCTTCTCGCCCTTACCCATAAGCATACCAATCTGCTTAGCCGCCTGGTTCTGCTCAGCAAGACAGTTGTCCAACTCGTTCTGCAACGCCTTGCGCTTATCATCGAGCTCCTCGATGCGTGTGATTATAGGCTCGGCATCCACGCCCTTCTTCTGAAGGCGGCTAATAGCCTCAGCCTTATTCTCTCTTAATTGCTTTAGTGTAAGCATATAATTGCAATAGATTTATGTTTCAATCCACAAAGATACAATAATATTGATTATGTTGTACCGAGTTGTGATAAAAAACTTTCGATAGAGGAGGAGGGGGGAGGGTTTTTAGGGGTTATTAAGGGTGATTAAGGGTGATTAAAGGTTATTAAGGGTTATTAAGGGTTATTAAGGGGAGAAAGGGGATTTTTTAATTAGTAATTAGTAGAGAGTAATTAGTAAATGTTAAAAGTCTGCGACTTTTTATTAGGGAGGTTAGGGAGACTAGAGAGTTTAGGGAGGTTAGTGTTTTGGTTGGCCATACAACTCCTTAAATTCCCTAAACTCCCTTAATTCCCCTTAAAAACCTTTAATAACCCTTAATCCCCCTTACCCCATCTCCAAAAAAAGCAACGCTTTTTAACTTTTACTAATTACTAATTTCTAATTCCTAATTGTTTTTACTATCTTTGTGCGATTATATACTTATGTAGAAGATGAGCGAAAAAAAGAGATATATCGAGCTACTTTGTCCTGCGCGCGACTATCGTGCTGCTATAGCAGCAATCGACTGTGGTGCCGATGCTCTATACATTGGAGCTGAGGGCTTTGGAGCAAGGCGCGCCGCCACAAATACCACCGAGGATATTGCCCGCGTGGTTGACTATGCCCACCTCTTTGGAGTGAGGGTCTATGTCACGCTAAACACCATACTCTATGAGGGCGAGTTACAGCGTGCGGAGAAGTTGGCGCGCGAGCTTATTTCTGTAGGAGTCGATGCTCTTATTGTGCAAGATATGGCATATCGTGAGATGGGGCTTCCCGTGGAGCTACACGCCTCGACGCAGGTATGCAACATGACACCTGAGGGGGCAAAATTTTTGGAGGATAGCGGTTTTACGCGTGTAATCCTTGAGCGCGCATTATCGTTGGAGGAGATAAAGAGCATACGCAAGGCTACGACCGTGGATTTGGAGTGCTTCGTGCATGGCGCTATATGCGTAGGTCATAGTGGTCGTTGCTATCTATCGCGTTCGCAGTCGCCCCGTTCAGGAAACCGTGGCGAGTGTTCGCAGCCATGCCGTCTTACCTACGACCTTGTTACGGAGCGTGGCGAGAAGCTTATTGGCGGTAAGCATCTACTCTCAGTGAAGGACTTTGATCTCTCAGAGCGTATAGGCGAGCTTATAGATGCGGGCGTTATGTCCTTCAAAATTGAGGGTCGTCTAAAGGATGACAACTACATCAAAAATGTCGTTAGCTACTACCGCCAAAAGATTGATGAGGCTCTTGCTACCCGTCCAGATTGTAAAAGGCTCTCGGTAGGTGAGTCGGAGGTGGAGTTTGCGCCCGACCCTAAGAAGAGTTTTTCGCGCGATGGTGGCGAGTATATGTACTCTGGCAAGCGTGCTGGTGTGGCTTCGTTCAACACTCCTAAGGCTGTGGGCGAGTATATAGGTAGTGTCGCTATGGTGGGTCGCAAGGATTTGCGTGTTGTGAGCCGTGTGCCACTAAGTGCTGGCGATGGACTCTGCTTTATCGCGGGTGACGGCATCATAGGCACAAACATCAACCGTGTCGAGGGTAATGTTGTCGAGCCTAACCGTATGGATGGCATCAAGGCGGGCATGGAGATATATCGTAACTACGACCATCGCTTTACGCAGTCTGTGGAGCGTAGTCGCACGCGCCGTACTATTGCCGCGAGCTGTGTGTTGACACTTGCTAAGGATAGGGTATCTGTGCGCTTTACCGATGTTGAGGGTCATGGCGTGGAGGTGATGCGCGATGTGGAGCTCGATATGGCAAAGAACGCAGAGAAGATGCGTGCCGTGGCCGAGGAGCAGATGACAAAGAGTGGCGATAGTATCTTCCGTGTTACGAAGGTCGAGGTTGAGGGCGCCGAGTGGTTCGCTACGGCAAAGCTCCTTGCTGAGTTGCGCCGTGAGGCCTTGGCACTTCTTGCTTCGGCGCGTGCCGAGCAGAGCATACCGCACGATATACGCGAGGACGATGGCAGGGCAGAGTATCCTATAAAGCACCTACCTGCGCAGCATAATGTTGTCAACTCGCTTTCGCGTAAGTTCTATCAGAAGCATGGTGTGGAGCATATTGTTGAGGGTCTTGATAGCTGGGCTTCGACACGCGGCGAGAGGGTCATGGAGTCGAGCTACTGCATACGCGGAGAGATTGGTGAGTGCCTAAAAAAGGGTACAAAACTTCGCGAAAGACTCTACCTTGAGCATGGCAGGCACCGTTACCGTCTTGACTTTGATTGTGCAAAGTGCAGTATGTATCTTGTTGATACATCACAAAACTGAAAACTGAAAGGTTAAAACTGAAAAGTAAGGTGCGCTTCGCGCGAAGTTTATAAGTTTGAAATATATTCTTTGATGGATAAATATATAATTGATAATAAAAGTAAGGCGTTTGCTCTGCAAATTATAAAGTTGTGTGCTAAGTTAAAGGATGAAAAATATGGTTACTTGCTCTCGAAACAATTGCTGAGGAGTGGTACAAGTATAGGTGCCAATGTTAGGGAGAGGCTTAATGCACAGAGTAGGGCGGATTTTATTAGTAAATTACAGATTGCATTAAAGGAGGCGGATGAAACAGCGTATTGGCTTGAGTTGCTTGTTGAGAGTGAGTTTATTGACCAAAAGCAGTTTGCACCTATTTATAGTGAATTAAAAGAGATTATAGCAATTATTACAGCATCGATAAATACATTGAAGAATAATTAGTGATAACAGAAAGTATAACACTGTCGCAGACACCATAGTTTTGAGTTTTCACTTTTAATATGCATCGCAGATACCATACTTTTCAGTTTTCAGTTTTGAGTTTTCACTTTTAATATTATGATTAAGCAGTTGTCCCCAAATATTCCTGATTACGAGCTTCTTGACACTGGTGAGGGTGAGAAGTTGGAGCGTTTTGGTGCCTATGTAGTGCGCCGTCCTGAGCCACAGGCTATATGGCGCAAGAGCCTCAAGGAGGCAGAGTGGCTAAAGGCGGATGCTTCGTTCTTGCGTGATAGCAAGTCGGAGGAGCGTGGCGAGTGGAAGTTAAAGCCTCAGATGCCATCGCGCTGGTCGGTGCGCTTCGATTATAAGGCTATGCACCTAAACATGCGCTTGGCGCTCACCTCGTTTAAGCATGTGGGAATCTTCCCTGAGCAGTCGGCAAACTGGGAGTTTATCTACGATAGCATCGAGGAGCTTAAGGCTAAGGGTATTGAGCGACCTAAGGTGTTAAATCTGTTCGCATATACGGGAGGTGCTACCTTGGCGGCGCGTGCTGCGGGTGCGGATGTTACGCATGTGGACTCTGTGAAACAGGTTGTGACATGGTCCAGAGAGAATATGGAGGTCTCGGGCTTGGATGGTGTGCGCTGGATTGTTGAGGATGCCACAAAATTTGTGGAGCGCGAGGTGCGCAGAGGTAATAAGTACCACGGCATTATTCTCGACCCTCCGGCCTACGGTCGTGGTGCTAATGGCGAGAAGTGGGTATTGGAGGATGATATCTGCAACATGTTGGAGTGTTGCGGTAAGCTCCTCGAGAAGAGCGATGCCTTCCTTGTCTTTAATTTGTACTCTATGGGTTTATCCTCGATGTTGGCACGCACGGCGGTACATCAGGCTTTTGGTGTGCCTAAGGCGGAGCAGATGGGAGAGCTATACTTCGAGGATAGAACAAAAAAGCAGATCCCCTTTGGTACATACTATCGTTTTAAGCGTTAGGCGTTTGGGGACTATTGTAAAGTGTTGATAAGATGATGAATGAAGATATTTTAGCGGGTCTTAGCACGTCGCAGCGTGAGGCTGTTGTCAACTACAATGGCCCCTCGCTTATTATTGCGGGTGCAGGCTCTGGTAAGACGCGTGTGCTAACCACACGCATAGCATGGATGTTGGCGCAAGGTGTATCGCCCAACTCTATTCTCGCCCTGACCTTTACCAATAAGGCAGCACGCGAGATGCGTGAGCGTATCGAGAAGCTGGTGGGTACGCAGGCTCGTTATATCCGTATGGGAACTTTCCATTCGGTCTTTGCCCGCATACTTAGGGAGAATGCCGCAAAATTGGGCTACCCTGAGAGCTATACGATATATGAGCCTACGGATGTTAAGAACCTTATAAAGACCATCGTCAAGGAGATGAACCTCTCGGAGGAGAGGTATAAGCCACAGGCTGTGGCAGCACGCATCTCTATGGCGAAGAATAACCTTGTGACACCTGCAGCATATAGGGCAAATGCTGTGCTTGTGGGTGAGGATAGAGAACTAAAGATGCCGGAGTTGGTCGATATTTATGCCGAGTATTGCAACCGTTGCAAACGTAACGGCGCTATGGACTTCGATGACCTGCTCTTGCAGACCAACATATTGCTCAGGGACGCCCCCGAGGTGTTGGAGCAGTATCAAAATCAGTTCAAGTACTTGCTTGTGGATGAGTATCAGGATACGAATATGGCGCAGTATATCATTGTGCGCCGCTTGGCACTCAAGCACTCGAATGTGTGTGTTGTGGGTGATGATGCCCAGAGTATCTACGCCTTCCGCGGTGCTAAGATTGAGAATATCCTCTCGTTCCAGCGTGACTACCCAACAACCAAGGTCTATAAACTTGAGCAGAACTACCGATCTACGCAGACTATTGTCGAGGCGGCAAACTCGCTTATAGCCCATAACTCGCGTCGCTTGGAGAAGAGGTGCTTCTCGGCAGCGGACAGGGGCGAGAAGATTAAGCTGGTGCGCGTTGTTGAGGATAGCTACGAGCCTGTAGAGGTGGCTATGGATATCAAGGATAGGGCGCGTGAGGGTGCTGAGTGGCGAGACTTTGCCATTCTATATCGCACAAATAAGCAGCATGGTCTCTTTGAGGCGGCACTATCGCGCCGAGGTATTCCATACCGAGTATATAAGGGCATGTCTCTTTTGGAACATAAGGATGTGCGTAATATGATAGCTTACCTCAGCGTTATCCTCAACCCTAATGATGACGAGTCGTTTAAGCGTATTATCAACTACCCAGCCCGTGGCATAGGCGATACGACAGTTGCGCGTATCGCGGAGATTGCCAAGCAGAAGAACACCTCTATGTGGCATGCCGTGGATGAGTTAGTGCGTGGCGCTGAGGTGTTGGGTCAGGTCGAGAAAGTTGTTGTGCGTAAGGTTGCGGACTTCGTGAAGCTAATAAACGAACTCTCGGCAATGCGTGTTGAGATGGGTGTGTGTGACTTTGCTAAGGAGGTTATGCTTCGTTCGGGCATTCTGCACGAGTTGGAGAAGGAGAAGAAGCCTGAGAACGACACAGCCAAAGATTATCTCGACCAGCTCCTTGCCATGATGAGCTCCTATGAGGATGAGTGCGACAGAGAGATGGACGAGGGTCTAAGAGAGACTACGCAGACACCTACCATTGATGAGTGGATGCAGAATATCATGCTTCAGACCGACCAGGACTCGGAGGATGATGGTAATAGGGTGACACTTATGACCGTACACTCGGCTAAGGGCTTGGAGTATGACTATATCTATATCGTAGGTATGGAGGAGGGTCTCTTCCCATCGTCACGCTCTGTGGAGTCTGTGCAGGAGTTGGAGGAGGAGCGACGATTGATGTATGTGGCTATCACGCGTGCCAAGAAGGCGGCGATGCTCTCCTTCTCGGAACTTAGACGCGTATGGGGCAAGACCGAGAACACATCCCCCAGCCGCTTCCTTAAGGAGATAGATTCCGAGTGGCTGGATGCTAACTTCGATATAGAGGAGCTCTCGGGCCGTAATCGCTGGGAGAGAGCCATGGAGGAGTCACGACCTAAGTTTGAGTCGCTCAAGAGTAGGTATAACACATCTCGCGGTACAGCGTCGCATAGTGCCACGCCACTGCGTCCGCGTCCCGAGATTATCGCTACGCCAAAGCCTTTGGACCCTGCCCGTAGTGGCATGCGCTCGTTGGGTGCGCGCCCAAGTGAGGGTGAGGCGAGTGGTGCTATTGCAGAGTGTGACTATCGTGTTGGCGAGCGCGTGTCGCATCCTAAGTTTGGTGCGGGTATTATTGAGCGCATCGAGCCATTGACCACCGACAACAAGGTAGTGGTTAATTTCAATAGCTACGGCTCAAAGACGCTGCTTGCTAAGTTTGCGAAACTAACGAAGTTATAGAGCTATGGAGGAGGTGCTACTATCGGTGGTTATGACCACTTATAACCATGAGCGTTATATCGCTACGGCCATTGAGAGTGTTTTGCGTCAGCAGACCGATTTTCGTGTGGAGATTGTCGTAGGTGAGGATTGCAGCACCGACCGCACGCGTGCCATTGTTGAGGATTACCAGCGTATGTACCCCGAGTGTGTGCGCATAGTTAGCTCCGAGGAGAATGTTGGGTGGCGCAAGAACTACCGCCGTACGATAGAGGCGGCAAAGGGTCGGTATATAGCCTTGCTGGATGGTGACGACTACTTCACCCACCGCAAGAAACTGCAAATGCAGGTCGAGTTGCTGGAGGCTAACCTCGATGTTGGTATGTGTTACACCCGTTCGGAGCGTGTGGATGAGGAGGGTAACACAACGATATATCCTGAGGGTGAGTGTCACACCTCGTTGGAGGCGATGCTTAGGCGTAACCCTGCCGAGAACTGCACTGTTGTGGCACGCAAGGAGTTGGTTATGCGCTACTATGAAGAGATACGCCTTGAGGAGCATCCCGAATGGCTCACCGATGACCTTCCGATGTGGTTGTGGTTTGCAGCCAATAGCAAGTATATGGCTATAGATTGCCCAATGTCGGTGCATAGAGTCTTGAAGTATAGCGTGAGCCACAATCCCGACTATAGGAAGAAGATAGCTTTTGTAGATTCTCTGTCGGATATAAGCATTTGGTATGATGAGCGTTATAACGAAGGCAGGTTGAGTCCAGAATTGCGTCTTACAAAGCATAATACGGCGCTATGGGTGCTATCCTATAACGGCTCTATAGTCGAGTACCTGAGGCGTTGGCGCAGGGATGTTAGGGAGTATCAGCCATTAAAAAAGAATAAAGCCTCGTACGGACTCTTCGTAAAGAAGGTGTGTTGGCGTATGTGGCGTAAAAGTAGTAGGTGATGACAACAAAGGAGCGATATAGTAGGGTTATAGAGTACTTCTCCAAGGCTATGCCTACGGCGGAGAGTGAACTAAATTTTAGAAACCCCTTTGAGTTGTTGGTTGCGGTGGTACTCTCGGCGCAGTGTACCGATAAGCGTGTGAACCTCACAACACCAGCACTCTTCGAGGCATACCCCACGGCTGAGGCTATGTCCAAGGCCTCAGTAGAGGAGATTTACGACTATATAAAGAGCATATCCTATCCAAATAATAAGGCGAAGCACTTGGCTGCGCTCTCGCGTCAGATTGTGGAGCGTTTTGGTGGCGAGGTGCCAAGCGACCCCGATGATTTGCAGTCGTTGCAGGGTGTGGGGCGCAAGACGGCAAATGTTGTAGGTGCTGTGTTGTGGGGCAGGGAGGTTATGCCCGTAGATACCCATGTCTTTCGTGTTGCGGCACGCATAGGTCTGTCGCGCAATGCCAAAACCCCGCTTGCCACAGAGCGACAGTTGGAGAAGGGTTTTCCGAGCGAGTTGCTACCTATCGCACACCATTGGCTGATACTTCATGGCAGGTATGTATGCCTTGCCCGTAAGCCGAAGTGTGGGGAGTGTGGAATTACGGATGTGTGTAAATATTATAAAACCACTCTATAAAGAGAACAATAGATTATGAGAAGATTACTCTTTTTAGTGCTTCTATTGGTGGCGTCGTGTGCAAATCCATACTCACCCATGGATATGCCACCTGCTCCTCGCCCAAATGGTGATAGTGAGATTATATCCTATATTGACAAGCGTTTAGAGGAGGAGTACTATTGGTTGGATGAGGTGAAACAGAAGAGCAAGCAGTTTGACCGTCGCCAGCCGTGGGATAAGTACCTAAATAAAGCCTTGTCAAAGCTTACAACAAATAGCGATGATGGAGGTTTTAATAGCCAAGGTCAACGCACCTACTACTCATATTTCTATGAGCTTGGCTCCACAACGCGTGCTGAGGTGCAGGGCTTCGGAATAGTGCTGCACTACACAATCTTGATTATGGATAGCGATAGGGGTCGTTATGGCTTTGTAGTGGATGCTGTATATCCCGACTCTCCAGCTGATAAAGCGGGCTTGAAGCGTGGCGATATAATAATAAAGGTGGGTGGTGCTTATTTGGATAGTAGCAACTATGTGGCATCGTTCAATGGCATACAACTTAACACCATGCCAGTGGCGAGAATCGAGTATATGCGCCGTTCGGAACAGGACGAGCAACAGAGTGTGACGCTGAGTCAGGGTGCATATCACGAAAATCCTGTGGTCCATAGTGAGATTATCGAGTTAAGTGGCAGTGATATAAAGATAGGCTATCTGGTATATATGGGCTTTGAGAGTGAGTATGATGAGGTGTTGCTTGCTGCTCTTTCGGAGTTCGCTGCGTCGGGTATTGAAGAGCTTATCTTGGATCTTAGATGCAATAGAGGTGGTGCGATAAACTCGGCTGTGAAGCTCTGTTCTGCCATAGTGCCTAATAGCTATGAGGGGCAGTTGTGGTGCTCGATAAGACGCAACAAGAACAATAGTAAGATGCCCCTCAGTAGTGAGTTTAGGCTTCAGAATACAGGCTCAATACTCAATATGAGTCGTGTCACTATTATATGCTCGAATTGTAGTGCTTCGGCTTCGGAGTTAGTCATAATGGGTCTTAGAGGCTTGGAGTTTCCTGTGAGACTTATCGGTGCGCGCACCGAGGGTAAGAATTGCGGTATGGATGTTACGCGTAAGAGGATAGGTGGTAAAGATTATGAGTATGCTCCAATAACCTTTATGTGTTTCAATGCTAAGGGCTTTGGTGATTGGGGTGAGGGCATCGAACCAGATGTAGATCTCACCATAGAGAATAAATATGGAGTGAGCGATGAACACTATCCATTGCCATACGCCGATTGGGGAGATATGAACCATGATATTGCTCTTGCTGTGGCGTTGGCAGATGTCACTGGTAGTGGGATATCCTCCACAACACGCAGCGTTGTAGATGATGATTTTGTGACAACAATCACCATGGAGCGTCCTGTTGTTGGTGCTAAGATATATGTCGAGAAGTAGCAGAATAATCTAAAAATGTGCTATATTTGCAATATTATTCGATAGTAGCTCGTTATACGATAAATTTAGAAAAAACAGATATGAACGAAGTAGTTAACATCAAGGAGTTAAATGCTCATATTCAGGAGGAGTCGGTGTTCGTAGATACACTGCGTAAGGAGATTTCGCGTGTCATCGTTGGTCAGCAACACCTCATCGACACTCTCCTTATTGGACTTTTATCAAATGGTCACATCTTGTTGGAGGGTGTGCCAGGTTTGGCTAAGACACTCGCTATTACCACTCTCTCAAAGGCTGTGGATGCCAAGTTTGCCCGCATACAGTTCACTCCAGACCTGTTGCCTGCCGACCTTATCGGTACACTTATCTACTCGCAGCGCAACGAGGAGTTTACCGTTAAGCACGGTCCAATCTTTGCCAACTTCATCCTTGCCGATGAGATTAACCGTTCGCCAGCAAAGGTGCAGTCGGCTCTTTTGGAGGCTATGCAGGAGGGTCAGGTGACTATTGGCGATACCACCTACCCACTACCAAAGCCATTCCTTGTGCTTGCAACACAGAACCCATTGGAGCAAGAGGGTACCTACCCACTCCCTGAGGCACAGGTTGACCGTTTCATGCTTAAGGCTAAGATTTCGTACCCTAAGCGTGCTGAGGAGTTGGATATCATCCGCATGAACCTCTCGGGAGCCGGTATGCCTGAGGTTGCGAAGGTCATCACACCTGAGGATATTATGCGTGCAAGAGAGGTGGTCAACAAGGTATATATGGACGAGAAGATTGAGCGTTATATCATCGATATCATCTTCGCTACCCGCGAGCCTGCGGAGTATCGCCTACAGCATATCCAGCCATTTATTGCTTATGGAGGCTCACCACGAGCAAGTATCGCGTTGGCTAAGGCGGCGCGTGCATACGCCTTTATACAGCGCCGTGGCTATGTCATCCCTGAGGATGTGCGTGCTGTGTGCCATGATGTTTTGCGCCACCGTATAGGTCTTACATATGAGGCTGAGGCTGAGAACATCACCACCGAGCAGCTTATAACCGAGATTTTGAATAATGTCATAGTGCCATAATGCAGAGCCACGACGAGGATATACTAAAGCGCGTAAGACGCATCGAGATCAAGACGCGCGGTCTCTCTGACGAGATATTTGCTGGTAAGTATCATACCGCCTTTCGAGGTAGAGGTATGTCGTTTGCCGAGGTCAGGGAGTATCGTGTGGGCGATGATGTGCGCGATATCGACTGGAATGTAACGGCTCGTTCGGATAGGGCTCATGTAAAGGTCTATGAGGAGGAGCGTGAGCTTACGATGATGCTTCTTGTCGATGTGTCGCCCTCGCGTATGTTCGGCTCGGAGGAGCTTACAAAGAAGAACCTTATCACCGAAGTTGCGGCAACATTGGCATTCTCGGCATCGAAGAACAACGATAAGGTGGGTTGTATTCTCTTCTCGGACCATATCGAGAAGTTTATCCCACCGAAGAAGGGTCGTAGCCATATCTTGATGATTATCCGTGAGTTGGTGAGTTTCAAGCCTTCGGGTAGGGGTACAAACATCTCTGAGGCATTGCGTTACCTGGTGGGAGTGAATAAAAAGCGTACCACCTCGTTCCTGCTCTCGGACCTGGTGAACTCCGTGGAGGATATGCCAAAGTTTGAGGATGCCCTAAAAATTCCCTCTACAAAGCACGACTTGATGACTATACAT
>JAZRRF010000067.1:0-12624 GCA_045650465.1 Alistipes sp. | reverse complement strand
TTTTATCAACATTTTATATTTTTATTTTATTATAATTTTTATTTATAAATTATTAAAAATAAGATAAATACAAAAAGTATAAACAATTGTTGATTGTTTTTATTAACATTTTTGTATTACTATTTTATTAACATTATAAGTTTATAACGGAGTGAAAATATAAAAAATAGTGTTGATATAAAATTTATTCTTTTTACTTGCAAAAAAGAGATGGCCGTATATACAACGACCACCTCTAAAGATGCAAATCTATTTTTCAAAAATTGCTTAAAACTTTTCAACCTACATATTAACACTCCGCAGGGAGTTTTTCAACAATCTTTCCGGCTATTTCGGCGTAGTACTCCTCAACGCGTGGGTCGAAGTTACCAGCAGGGCGACCATCATCACCACCCTCCATGATAGACTGAATAATAGGTACCTCACCAAGAAGGGTTACACCAACCTCCTCGGCATATCGCTTAGCACCACCCTTGCCAAAGATGTAGTAGCGATTATCGGGTAGCTCCTCAGGAGTAAACCATGCCATATTCTCAACAATACCCAACACAGGGATGTTGACAGCCTCATGGCGGAACATCTCAACACCACGAACTACATCCGCAACAGCTATCTGCTGAGGCGTAGAGACAATAACCGCACCAGAGATTGAAAGCTCCTTGATAATTGAAAGGTGTATATCTCCTGTGCCTGGAGGTAGGTCGATAAGTAGATAGTCGAGCTTACCCCAGCGGGTTTGATGTATAAGCTGGTGTAGAGCATTAACAGCCATACCACCACGCCACATAAGAGCATCCGTAGGACGAATAAAGAAACCTATAGACATAATTTTTATGCCGTAGGATTGTGCTGGGATGATGAAGTCGTGTCCCGCCTCATCGCGCTCCGCCTCAGGGATGTAACCCTCAACACCAAACATCTTAGTTTGAGAAGGACCATAGATATCTGCATCTACAATACCTACATTATAACCACGCTGGCGAAGGGCAACGGCGAGGTTGGCTGTAACGGTAGATTTACCTACACCACCCTTGCCCGAAGCAATAGCGATAACACGGCATATATCCGTAGTGGTTGTTGGGTTCTCCTGACGGCGTGGCTTAGGTGCTGCCTCACGGATGATAACCATAACCTTACCATCTGGGAAGCTGCTCTCCATAAGTTGCTCAACCTGACGCTTAATCTTCTGTGCAAACGGATCGCGTGCCTTCTGAAAACGAAGTGTGATAGCTACCGAGCCATCCTCTCCCATATCCGCACGATCTACAAAGCCACTATCTACGATGTTCTGCCCAGTCTCAGGGTGCATAATCTGGCGTAGTAGAGCCTCTAACTGTTCATTCATCTCTTATACTTTTTAAATTAAAACTCAATTTTTACATCTCCATATAGTTGGGTCTGGATACCCTGCATAGAGGTAATTACGGGGAAATCACTTATGATATTTGTAATCTCATCACCAAAAATATTGTAATCTACACCCCAGCGCTCAGCATAGACCATACCCATAGAATTAATCCACTGCTCGAATGATGACATTGGTGCAACAAACTCATAAAGTTTAAAATCAGATGTTATATCCGCCAACTGTGCAGCCTTAGCTATTGCAAAGTTAAGACCTCCAATCTCATCTACAAGACCTATCTCCTTGGCCATGGCGCCACTCCATACCCTACCCTCGGCAATAGTATATACATACTCCAAATCGAGGTTACGACCCTCGGCAACATGCTGTGTAAAGGTGGTATATACTCTATCTACACCCTTCATAATAGATTTACGCTCCTCAGCACTTAGTGGTGTGATGCCCGCAAGACCCGATGCTGCAGGTGAGGTAGCGGCCGAGTCGAAGGTTATGCCAAGTCTCTTCTCGAGCATACCTCCAACATTTGGAATGATACCAAAGACACCTATAGAGCCGGTGAGTGTTGCGCGGTCGGCAAAGATATAATCGGCAGGTGCAGAGATGTAGTAACCACCACTTGCTGCCATATCACCCATAGATATAACCACAGGTTTAGACTCTTGAAGAAGTGTCATCTCATGCCATGCAATCTCTGAGGCGAGGGCTGAGCCACCAGGTGAGTTGACTCTTACAACTACAGCCTTAGTCTTTTCATCGAGGCGTGCAGCGCGAAGTTCATGTGCAAGACGGCTGCCATATACCGAGCCATCCTCATACTTATTACCATCCACAATCTGACCATCGGCATAGATTATAGCCACCATAGGTGATGCGATATGTGAATAGTTGTTGCTATTTAATGTAGCTGTAAAACTTGGAATAGCGAGAGTAGAGACATAATTACCAAACGAGATAGTGTTAACCAAGCCCTGCTTATTGGTCGCAACACCATACTCCTTATATAGATTATATAACTCATCCTCATAGCCAAGCATATCTACCAAGTCAGCCTTTAAGGCATCTTCAGGGAGTGCTATAGAGAGATTTTTAGCATACTCCTTGAGTGTTGTGGCGTTCAAGCCGCGACTTTGGGCAACATCACTACAGATGCTATCCCAGATAGAGTTCACAAGCTCCTCGCTCTGCTTACGATTGGCTGCTGACATCTTTGTGAGGAAGAATGGCTCGACGGCACTCTTATACTTACACTCTGTAGGACGGAAGATATCTACACTAATACCGAGCTTATCGAGCATGTTCTTATAGAAGATATTACTCATACCTGCACCACGCCACTCCAAGCTACCCTCAGGGTTGAGGATAATCTTATCTGCTACACTGCTTAGGTAGTAGTCCGACTGTGTGTAGGTGTCATCGAAGGCTACAATAAACTTACCCGATAGCTTAAACTTCTCAAGGGCGATGCGTAGCTCCTCGATATTTGCCAACGAGATAGCTGCGTTATTACCTATACTGATGCAGATACCCTTGATATTATCATCCTCGGCTGCGTACTCCAGCGCCGCCAAGGTCTTAAGCATAGTCACAGGCTCTGCGCCATCAATCGAGAACTGCATAGAGGAGAGTATTGAGGCCATAGGTGCATCTATAATAGGTGTGCTAAGGTCGAAGTATAGCACACTCTCACTATTAGTAGTAATCTTATCCTCTGGTATCATAGATACCACAGCACCTACCAAGATAACAATTGAGCCAACAATCAAGATACCAAAACCGATAATCCATGCGAGCAGTGATGCTCCAAGTGTCTTCAAAAAATCCATAACCAAATATTTTACCAAATGTAACCAATTCTAATGCTGAAGCTTAGTGCTATATTGTCGTTACGCTTTCCGAGCCATTTCCATAGCTGAAAGCCGTAGTGATAACCCGTCTCCGAGGCCCTACCAAAGGCATAACCACCGCCAACCCAGCCATCTACGACAAAGTGTCCAAAGCAGTGCTGATAGCCCGCCGTAGCAAGAAGTGCGCACATACGCGCGGGTGTGCGTAGTCCTGTTACGGAGTGGGTATATTTGTAGTCCGAGTATATAATCTCGGGGCGTAGGTATGCTCCCTGTAGAGGCTTAGCTATATTGTATGGTCCCACAAAAAATTTGTGGCTATAACGAAGAGTGAAGCCCATAGGATCGTTCTGATACTTATCATAGCCAGCACATATCAGGCTGCTGCATATCTCAGCACTCTGTTTTAGCTCTGGAAAGGCACGCTCATAGGATATCTTTGTGCTTCCTGTGGACCACGACAAAAAGGTTATTTTTATACCATTCTTGTATGGTTCCTCAGCTCGCACCCTCGCAGGAGAAGCCACCACACATAGTAGTAACGCCACTGCGGCACAAAATCGTATAAGTTTACAACCTCTCATTTTAGCTATAAGTTTCTACAAAGGTATTAAAAAAAAACTGAAAACCGTGTTAGGTTTCCAGTTTTAGAGTTATCTACCCCAATTTTCTCTATCCAATGAGCGGTAGCCTATGGCTTCGGAGATATGTTGAGGCTCGATATTTGGTTTTGCCTCAAGGTCGGCTATGGTGCGTGCAACCTTGATAATACGGTCGTAGGCACGAGCGGAGAGGTTGAGACGCGACATTGCAAGTTCCAGCATCTCGGAGCAAGCCCTATCCAAAGGTGCAAACTTTCGTAGCATAGAGCTATTCATCATAGCGTTGCAGTGGATATCAATACCCTCAAATCTCTGGCGTTGTATATCGCGGGCAGCAACCACACGGCGGCGTATATCGCTGCTCGATTCCCCGCGCTCCGAGTTTGACATCTCAGATATAGATACGGGGACAACTTCGATATGTATATCTATACGATCCATCAGCGGGCCTGAGATATGTGCCATATATCTATGCACTGCCGATGCAGAACATGTACACTCCTTGGTTGGGTGGTTATAGTAACCACAAGGGCATGGATTCATTGAGGCTATAAGTGTGAAGTTGGCAGGATAGTCCACCGAGTATTTAGCACGCGATATGTTGATATGTCTATCCTCTAAGGGCTGACGCAACACCTCAAGAACGCTACGCCCAAACTCTGGCATCTCATCAAGGAAGAGTACGCCATTGTGTGCTAACGATACCTCGCCAGGCTGGGGCGACTGACCACCACCGATAAGAGCCACCTGTGAGGTAAGGTGGTGTGGCGCGCGGAAGGGTCGCTCACTTATAAGACCACGGTGTGCGCCTATCTTACCCGCTACGGAGTGTATCTTGGTCGTCTCAAGTGCCTCCTCCATGGTCATAGGTGGCATAATCGTAGGCATGCGGCGTGCAAGCATCGTCTTACCTGAGCCTGGAGCACCCACCATGATGACATTATGACCTCCCGCAGCGGCGATCTCCAAGGCACGCTTAACATATGCCTGACCCTTGACATCGGCAAAATCTTCGGCATAGATATTATCCTCAAGACTCTCTGTTGCAGGAGTAATAGGCTCTGCCACACTATAGGGCATGCGCCCAGAAAGTATCTCGCAAAGCTCCAATAGTGAGCCTACGCCGATGCACTCAATACCCTCAACCACAGCACCCTCTGTGCAGTTTTCCACTGGCATAAAAACACGCTTCAAACCTTTGTCGCGTGCTAAGGCAACAAGAGGAAGCACTCCCTTAACGGGGCGAAGTGTGCCGTTGAGCGATAGCTCGCCTATGAACATCGACTCCTCGATAAGTTCCGATTGTATCTGCTCGGTGGCAACAAGGATACCTACGGCTATAGGCAGGTCATATTGTGAGCCCTCCTTGCGTAGGTCAGCAGGGGCGAGGTTTACAACTGTCTTTTTAGGTTGAAGCTTATAACCAGAGTTCTCAAATGCGGCATTTATGCGCTCCTGACTCTCCTTGATGGTGTTATCCGGAAGACCCACGATAAAGAGACCAAGACCTGCGCCTGCGACATTAACCTCGGCAGTGACATTAACAGCATCAATACCAGCAATAGCTCCTGTGTTTATTCTAATAAACATAGCTTAGAATGGTGCTTCGTTGTTGTTGAATGATGATGGTAGGTCGAACTCTGAAGCTCCTCCTGAGAAGCCTCCCATACCTCCAGGAGCTATGCCCATAGCTGAGGTTCCTGCAGAGCTGTAGTCGTCGTACTCCTCCTTAGGGTATGCGCTGCCATGCATAACGGATGCTGTAACCGAAGAGTCTGCATCGGCAAACTTAGCCTGCTCTTTGATGAAGCGTAGAGGCACATCCGTAACCTCACCGTTACGGTGCTTGGCGATGATAATCTCAGCCATACCCGCAGTTGACATGTTATTCTCATCGGTTGTAAGACCGTAGTACTCAGGACGGTGGATGAATGCTACTACATCGGCATCCTGCTCGATAGCTCCAGACTCTCGAAGGTCTGAAAGCTGTGGTCGCTTTGTACCACCACGGTTCTCAACATTACGGCTAAGCTGCGAAAGTGCGATGATAGGTACATTCAACTCCTTGGCAATAGCCTTCAGTGTACGCGAGATGAGTGACACCTCCTGCTCGCGGTTACCTCGTGTCTCAGGCGTTGCTGCAGTCATAAGCTGTAGGTAGTCGATGATGATTAGCTTGATATCGTGCTGTGTCTTCAGGCGGCGTGCCTTAGAGCGGAACTCATATACCGAGAGTGCTGGAGTATCGTCGATATATAGCGGTGCGCGACCGAGGTCCACGGTGTTTGCTTCGAGATGCTTCCACTGCTCGGCAGAGAGGTTACCGGTACGCAAATCCTTAGGATTGAGCTGTGTCTCAGCAACGATAAGGCGGTTCATTAGCTGCACAGATGACATCTCCAACGAGAAGAACGCCACTGGAGTCTTGAACTCCACCGACATGTTGCGCGCCATGGTAAGTACGAAGGCGGTCTTACCCATTGATGGTCGTGCCGCGATGATGATGAGGTCCGAGGGCTGCCAACCGAGGGTCACACTATCAATATCTGTGAATCCTGAGCGCACACCGTTATACTCACCTGCCGTCTTTGCCGCCTCCTCAATCTGTAGTAATGCCTTGCGTAGAATGTCGGATGCCGACTGCACCGAACGCTTAACATTACCCTCAGAGACCTTAAATATCTCCTGCTCGGCGTAGCCGATAAGCTCCGTTACATCCACCTCCTCATCGTAGCTGCGACGCTGTATCTCTGTGGCTGAGCGTATAAGCTCGCGCTGCACATACTTCTGTGCGATAATCTTGGCGTGGAACTCGATATGTGCTGCTGAGGCAACTTTCTGTGTAAGCTCCGCCATATATGCTGCGCCACCAACCTTCTGCAAGAGCTTTTGTGCCTTAAGGCGCTCGGTCACCGTAAAGAGGTCAATAGCCTTCATCTCGAACGATAGCTCCTGTATAGCCTTGAAGATTATACGGTGCTCCTCAAGGTAGAAGGTCTCGGTCTTGACATACTCCTGCACATCTATAATAGCGTCTTTCTCAAGCATCAACGCACCTAACACCGCCTGCTCAAGCTCTATCGCCTGTGGAGGTACTACGCCATCCAAGCCTGTGAGTTGTGCATACGCCTCGCTATTATTCTCAGAAGATTTCTTATACTGCTTTGCCATAGTTAGTCACTCGAATTATGAAAACATCCACAAAATTATGAATTTTTCCGCTAACCATCCCTATTTTATGGACACAATTTATTATTAGTTATTACGAGTTATAAACAATGGGGTGTTGATAACGGTTAAAAGACTAAGCCCGTTTTAATTAGTAGTTAGGGTTTTTAAGGGTGATTAAGGGGCTAAATGGGACTAAAGGGGAATTTAGGGAAGTTAAGGAAGTTAAGGAGTTTAGGGAATTTAGGGAATGGCATCAACCAAAAACACTAAACTCCCTAACTTCTCTAAACTCTCTAATCTCCCTAATAAAAAGTCGCAGACTTTTAACCTTTTCTAATTACTAATTACTCACTACTAATTAAAAAAGTGTCCTACCGCAATGGCAGGACACTTTTGTTGTTATTAAGGTGATAGCTTACACTGTCATCACCTCTTTCTCCTTCTTCTCGATCTCTGCATCAAGCACCTTGGTGAACTTCTCAAGGAGTTTTTGAACCTGTGCCTCGCCATCCTTCTGCTCATCCTCAGACATACCCTCCTTCTGAGCCTTCTTGAATGCCTCAACAGCATCGCGGCGTGCGTTACGGAGGCTGATGCGTGCGGTCTCGCCCTCGCCCTTTACATTCTTAACAATCTCCTTACGGCGCTCCTCAGTAAGTGGTGGAATTGATAGACGGATATGCTCGCCATTGTTTGAAGGAGTAAGACCGATGTTTGAGTCGATGATAGCCTTCTCGATAGGGCGAATCATATTCTTGTCCCATGGCTGAATAAGCACAGTCTTAGCATCTGGTACAGTGACACTCGCAACACCCGATACTGGGGTCTGTGAGCCGTAGTAGTCAACAAATACACCGTTAAGAACATTTACAGATGCCTTGCCTGCACGGATGTTGAGCAACTCCTCAACAAGGTGGTCAACAGCGCGCTGCATGCGGTCGGTTGCCTCATTTAGAATAGTTTTAGTATCCATAGTTATATTATTTATAAATTATTTCAGTGCCTCACTAATAGCTGCGTCAATCTCCTTAGCAATCTGCTCGTCGTAGCCCACAGCAACATATACAACCTTGCCGTCACGACCCACTACGAAGCTGCGTGGGATATAGTTCGATGCATACTTTCTGTAGATAGACTGGTCGCCATCCAAGCCGATAGGGAAGGTGTAGCCCATCTTAGCGATGTACTCCTCCACAGTCTTGCGCTTCTCGCCACGCGAGATAGGCAAAACAACCAAATCCTTGCCTGCAAAGCGGTCGATGACATCCTTCTGCATGTGTGAAAGCTCCTGACGGCATGGAGGACACCATGTAGCCCAAAAGCCTACCAACACCACCTTGCCACGAAGTGCAGATAGGGTCACCTTGCTGCCATCGAGCATCTCTACCGTAAAGTCGGGAGCCATATCGCCCGCGTGGATGAGTGTTGTTGCCTCGATATCGTCCTGTGCTGTAGGCACGCTGCTATCTGTTGCCGTTGCCTCCACAGGCCAAAAGATAATAGCCACCACAAGGGCTATTAGCACCAAGAGTAGTGCCGAAAGCGTAAGCGTTGAGCCACGCTTCTTATAAGTCTGCTTAATTGCCATAATACGGAATGTTCTAAATTATTAAAGTGTTACAATAGTACCAATATTCTCGCCAGCAACGACCTTCTCGAGGTTACCCACGGTGTCCATATCGAAGACTATCAACGCAAGGTTGTTCTCACGACATAGGGTGAAGGCTGTCTGGTCCATAACCTTAAGTCGGCGAGCTATAACCTCATCGAAGGTGATAGTGTCGAACTTAGTTGCCGTAGGGTCCTTCTCAGGGTCGGCAGTGTAGATGCCGTCCACGCGAGTGCCCTTGAACATCACCTCTGCTTCAATCTCTATGCCACGAAGTGCTGAAGCTGTATCTGTTGAGAAGTATGGGTTAGATGTACCACCACCGATGATGACAACATATCCTGCCTCAAGATACTCTATAGCCTTTGCCTTTGAGTAGAACTCGCCAATAGGCTCCATGCGAATAGAGGTTAGCACCTTTGCCTTTACGCCTGCCGACTCAAGGGCCGACTGCAACGCAAGCGAGTTGATGATTGTTGCAAGCATACCCATCTGGTCGCCCTTCACGCGGTCGAAGCCACGACCAGCGCCCTGAATACCACGGAAAATGTTGCCACCGCCGATAACGATACCAATCTCCACGCCCATCTCCTTGATGCGCTTAATCTGCTCAGCATAAGCGTTGAGTACCTCTACATCGTGACCATAGTTCTGCTTGCCCTGCAACGACTCTCCACTAAGCTTGAGGAGTATCCTGCGATATTTTGATGTTGCCATATTAAGAATACATGTTTAATTAAATTATGCGAAGGTAGTAATTTTTGCTAAAACATACAATATTTTGGCTATGGATTTTGGTTTTTTGCGTGAGAAACAATCTTTTTAAGTCAATAGTCGAGAGCTTTATAAAAAAATCACTATCTTTGTAAGATGATACCTATGCATGGGTAGAGGTAAATTTTTGGAGGATGAGTGCAGAGTATAGCTATCTAAGGAGGGTGAACAACCCTGAGGAGTTGCGTCAGTTGAGCCATAAGGAGCTTAGGGCTTACGCTGAGGAGTTGCGTCGTTATATTCTTGAGTGTTGTGCAGTGAACCCTGGACACCTTGGCTCAAGTCTTGGTACGGTGGAGCTTACCATCGCGCTGCACTATGTCTATGCTACGCCTGAGGATCGCATCGTCTGGGATGTGGGTCATCAGGCCTATGCCCATAAGATTATCACCGAGCGTAGGGATGCCTTTCGTAGCAACCGCACATACAACGGCATAAGTGGCTTCCCACGCCGTGCGGAGAGCGAGTACGATGCCTTTGGTGCGGGTCACGCTTCGGTGAGTATATCCGCAGCCTTGGGTATCGCTAAGGCGTTGGAGATGAACGGCAACGACAACAAGGTTGTGGCGGTCATTGGTGATGGTGCGCTCACGGGAGGTCTTGCCTTTGAGGGACTTAACAATGCGGGTGCTTCGCCTAAGACCGACCTGCTCGTTATCCTCAACGACAACGAGATGTCGATAGATAAGCCTGCGGGTGCGTTGGATAGCTACCTTGTGCGTATCTCCACATCGCGCTGGTATAATAACCTTAAGCGAACACTTTGGCGAGGACTCTCGATAGTGCCACCACTGCATCGTCTGGTGCGTAAGACAGGTAACGCCATAAAGCACGGATTACTTCAAAATAGCAACCTCTTTGAGAGCTTTAATTTCAGATACTTCGGTCCTATTGACGGTCACGATATAGAGGCACTTATCTCGACACTAACTGCCCTTAAGGATATTGGAGGCCCTAAGCTCCTTCATATCAAGACCAAGAAGGGTAAGGGCTACGCTGCTGCTGAGGCAGACCCTTCGGTATGGCATGCACCGGGTCGCTTCGATGTGGCTACGGGAGAGCGTGTCAAGTCGGTGTATAGTGCTGATAGATACCAGGATGTCTTTGGCACTACGCTTCTCGATTTGGCTAAGAGTGATGAGCGTATTGTGGGTGTTACACCCGCTATGCCGTCTGGTTGTTCGATGAATATTATGATGCGTGAGATGCCGTCGAGGTGCTTCGATGTGGGTATCGCCGAGGGTCATGCTGTGACCTTCTCGGCAGGTCTTGCTGTGGGTGGTAGTCGCCCATTCTGCAATATATACTCATCCTTTATGCAGCGCGCCTACGACAATGTTATCCACGATGTAGCGTTGCAGAACTTACCTGTGGTGATGTGCCTTGACCGTGCGGGTATCGTTGGCGAGGATGGAGCAACGCACCATGGTGCATTCGACCTTGCCTATCTCGGCTGTGTGCCAAATATCACCATCGCAGCACCCCGCAACGAGTGGATGTTGCGCCAGATGATGTACACCGCCTCTAAGGCCGACCACCCTACCGTTATCCGCTATCCACGCGGTATTGGCGAGGGCGTAGAGTGGCGCAATACGGAGTTTACCACCCTCGAGGAGGGTCGTGGCGAGAAGTTGCGCGATGGCGAGGATGTGGCTATTGTCGCTGTGGGCGCAATGGCAAATGTGGCGTTGCGCGCTGCGGAGCGTAGCCAGCGTAGTGTTGCCGTCTATGATTTGCGCTATGCCAAGCCTTTGGATGCGGCACTAATCGAGGAGATAGGGGCAAAATATAAGCGTATAATAACCATTGAGGATGGCGTTATTCGTGGCGGTGTTGGCGAGAGTGTTGCGGCATATATTGCGCGCAAGGGCTTTGCACCTAAGGTCGTAAACCTCGGTATTGAGGATCGTTTTGTGGAGCATGGAAAGCCCGCGGAGTTATACCGTGAGTGTGGCTACGATGAGGAGGCTATGCTTCAAACGATAAATAATATATAGTAGTTATGTTTGAGTTAGAAAAGAGAATTATAGAGGAGGCATGGAACGACCGTTCGATGCTTCAGAATGAGGATGTTAAGGAGGCTATACGCCGCGTTGTTGAGGCTGTGGATAAGGGCGTTGTTCGCTGTGCCGAGCCTATCGACTTGGAGCGTAGCGAGTGGCAGGTTAATGAGTGGGTCAAGAAGGCAATCATCATGTACTTCCCTATCCAGACTATGCGCACTATGACGGCTGGCGAGTTGGAGTGGTATGATAAGATGGAGCTTAAGCGCGGCTACGAGGAGCTTGGTGTGAGGGTTGTGCCTCAGGCCGTGGCACGCTATGGCGCATATATCGCCCCTGGTGCTATCCTTATGCCTTCGTATGTCAATATCGGTGCCTATGTCGATAGCGGCACTATGGTAGATACATGGGCTACAGTGGGCTCATGCGCGCAGATTGGTAAGAATGTACACCTTAGCGGTGGCGTGGGTATCGGTGGCGTATTGGAGCCTGTGCAGGCATCGCCTGTGATTATCGAGGATAACTGCTTTATCGGCTCGCGCTCTATCGTTGTTGAGGGCGCGCATATCTGTCGCGAGGCGGTGCTCGGCTCAAATACCGTTATCACAGGCTCGACACATATCATCGATGTAACAGGCTCAGAACCAGTGGAGTATAAGGGCTATGTCCCACCACGCTCGGTAGTAGTTTCGGGTACATACAATAAGAAGTTCCCCGCTGGCGAATATGGCGTCCAGTGCGCCCTAATCATCGGCCGCCGTAAGGAGTCAACCGATAAGAAGACTTCGCTTAACGACTGCTTGCGCGACTTTGCGATATCGTAGCGAGGGAGTGCGGTTTATGGGTAAAATGGGTAGGATGGGTAGAGTGGGTAAAATGGGTATTTGGTCGTGCGTTAGTCCGCGTTGATACTGCCGAGCGTTTTGCACCGTCTGAGCGTTGTCCGCGACTTCTCTTTCGTCTCTTTCGTCTTTTTCGTCTCTCGGGTCTCTTGTTATTTTGGGACGAGAGGGACAAGAGAGACGATAGGGACGGGAGCGAGGACGGGTATCAGAGGTCGTGCGTTAGTCTGCGTTGATACTGCCGAACGCCCTGCACAGCCGTGCGGATAAATGTTGTCCGCGACTTCGCTGTCGTCTCTTTCGTCTTTTTCGTCTCTCGGGTCTCTTGTTATTTTGGGACGAGAGGGACAAGAGAGACGATAGGGACGGGAGAGAGGTCGGGTATCAGAGGTCGTGCGCTCTCCGCACTGCCG
>JAZRRF010000066.1:0-8913 GCA_045650465.1 Alistipes sp. | reverse complement strand
ATAGATAAGGATTGGCGAGTATACATCGCGAAAGGCATCCTTGACGAAGATCTTATCCTCCAAACGCTTGTCGAACATCAACGACCACGACGATGCCTCCTCCTCAGTAACATAGTTCTTGTTATACAGGATACCCGTAGTACCCCACATATAACCTACCGAGTAGTCATTAGGATCGATACCCTCAGGGGCCTCCAACAACGCAAACTGCTCCTTGATATATGGAGAGACACAATCGAAGTAGTTGATATCTCGAGAGTTAATCTCCTCAACAAACTCTGGTGTAAGGATAGGTAGAAGCATCTGGTTGCGCAACATACGCTCGATGATATACTCCGAAGGACAGACAACATCGAAGTCGGCCTCGCCATTCTCAATCTTTGCGAGCATAACCTCATTGATATCGAAAGTCTGATAGATAATCTCCACCTGCTCACCAGTCTGCTCGAAGTACCACTCCTCAAACTCTGGAATAAGATCTTCGTCGATATAGTCGCCCCAGTTATAAACCTTGAGTATCTGCATACGCTGCTCATCGGCGTTGCACGATACAAATGCAAATGCCGCAGCAACGATTATATATAGGATTTTCTTCATTTGCAATTACTTATTATTGAACATAGCAGCCTGCTCCGCTTGCTTTGCCTGACGGCGTGCGCGGAGGTTTACAACAATCAACAACACCAACACAACGACAAGAATTATTGTCGATAGCGCACGAAGTTCTGGCGTGAGACCACCCTTGCGAGCATCGGCATAGATATAGGTTGAGAGAGTCTCCAAGCCATTTGTACCATTGGTAAAGATTGTGACCGCAAAGTCATCAATCGATAAGGTAAAGGCGAGGATAAAACCCGAAATCATACCAGGACGAATCTCAGGCAAGATGACACGACGAATAGCCTGCATAGGCGTAGCACCAAGGTCAAGTGCAGCCTCATAGATGTTTGGATTCATCTGCGTAAGGCGTGGCAAGACACTAAGCACGACATAGGGTGTACAGAAGGTTATATGCGCGAGAATAACTGTGGTATAGCCCTGTGTGATGCCCAAAGAGATAAAGAGCAAAAAGAGCGAAATACCTGTAATGATATCCGGGTTAAGGATTGGAATATTATTCACAAAGTTAACCACACGACGCTTTCTATAGCGCAAATCGTTAATACCTATAGCCGCCACAGTGCCAAGTACAGTAGAGACTGAGGCTGCGACCAAGGCGATGATAAAGGTATTCTTTATGGCATCAATCAACGAGTTGTTGACACCTCCCGAAAACAACGAGGTGTATAGCTCCGTAGAGAAGCCTGTCCAGTTACCAAGCACTCTTGACTCGGTGAACGAGAATATGGCGATTATAACAATTGGAGCGTAGAGCATCACCAAAAGTAGTACAAGATAGCCCGTAGATAGTATCTTCTTCATTAGAGTAGTCCTTCATTTGCGCCATCCTCCGATGAATCGGTAAATAGCGAGGTTATACCAATGATTATCAACATAATGAGCGACAACGCTGCGCCATAGTGCCACATACCGTTATTGATATTCTCTTGAATGGTCGTACCGAAGAGTTTAATGTTGTTCATTGTAAGTAGCTCCGAGATAGCAAAGGTCGAGATTGTCGGCATAAATACCATCATGATACCACTCACAATACCTGGTGTAGAGAGAGGAAAGACCACTCGCGTAAAGACCTGACGCGGTGTAGCACCAAGATCCTCGGCAGCCTCGATAAGCGAACCGTCCATCTTCTGAAGCACATTGTAGATTGGATATATCATGAATGGCAAGAAGTTATAGACCATACCAAATATCAATGCTCCCTCACCCAACGGCAGACGCAAAAAGTCGAACAACGCCACCGTAGCCAATGTTCTAACAAGCACATTTATCCACATAGGCAAGATGAAGAGCATCACTACAAGACGCGCAGTGGAGAGCTTCATGCGCGATAGTATATACGCTGCAGGATAGCCCAATACAAGGCATATTATGGTTGTTATAAGCGCGATACCTATAGAGTAGATAAAGGTATTTGCCGCCTCAGGCTGATTGATAAACCTATGGAAGTTCTCCATCGAGAAGCTACCATCCTTCGACTGGAAGGCGTATATCATAATCAACACCAAAGGCATAACAACGAAGATTGCCATAAATATCACATACGGCAAACTCCAATTACGCCTACGAGAGAAAAACTTTACAAATCTATTCATCTTACACCACGCATTAAAGCTTTGATATGCGCAACGCCTTAGGCGAAATCTTAATACCTACCTCATCCAAATCTTCCCACACATCGTGAGTATCCACATAGATATTCTCACCATCGTCAGTGCGGACTGTTAGGTGATAGCGGTCACCCTTATAGAGGATAAAGCGGATAGTACCCCATGAGATACCATCATCCGGATCATCAGTAAGCTCCACAGCCGAAAAGTCAAACGCTACATCCACCTTAGCGCCAGCCTCGATACCCTCCTGAGCCTCACACTCGAACTGCTCACCAAGAATCTCGACATGCGTAGCATCTACCATCTCTCCCTCGACATGGTTCTCGGTACGCTCCTTACGCATAACATGAATATCAGCAGGCTTAATCATCATACCCACCTCTGTTCCTGGCTCAAAGGCATTGTAGTCCTGAATCATTATCTCATAACCATCAGGAGTATCTACATACATCTCATAGTGAACACCCTTGAAGGTGCATGAGCGAACCACACCGTGGAACATTGCAGCATCGGCATTACGGATGATATATACATCCTCAGGACGCACCACAACATCTACAGGTGTATTCTCGCCAAAGCCCTCGTCGATACACTCAAACTCCTTGTCCATGAAACGCACCAAGCGATCACGCACCATAGTAGCATTGAGGATATTGCTCTCGCCAATGAAGTCGGCAACAAAGGCGTTACATGGCTCGTTGTAGATATCTGTTGGAGTACCAATCTGCTGAATCTTTCCCTCGTTCATCACAACAATTGTATCCGAGAGAGTCAGAGCCTCCTCCTGGTCGTGGGTTACATAGACGAAGGTGATACCCAAGTCGCGGTGCATCTCCTTAAGCTCCATCTGCATATCCTTACGCATCTTGAGGTCAAGAGCTGCCAAAGGCTCATCGAGGAGCAACACCTGAGGGCGGTTGACAATGGCACGAGCAATAGCCACACGCTGCTGCTGACCACCCGACAACGACTGCACATCACGGTGCTCATAGTCGGTCATACCCACCATCTTCAAGGCACGCTTCACACGGTTTTCAATCTCCGCCTTATCGACCTTCTGCAGCTTAAGACCGAAGGCGATATTATCGAAGACATTATAGTTGGGGAATAGAGCATAGCGCTGAAACACAGTATTCACAGGACGAAGGTGTGGAGGCACGCCTGTCATAGACTCACCACCAATAAGTATATCACCTGATGTAACTGAATTGAAACCCGCCAAAAGACGCAAAAGCGTAGTCTTACCACATCCCGAAGGACCAAGAATTGTAAGGAACTCACCCTTCCTTACAGACAAACTGACATTATCGAGAACAACCTTATCAGGGAAGTTCTTAGTAACATTTGTGATCTCGATAATGTAATTTGAGTTCACCATTAAGCAAAAAAGTATTAGTAGTTAATAAACCCCATACACTCGAAGCACCACCTATCTGCCTAATACACAGACTTTTCGCAGCACCGCGCAGTGTACAAAAAATCTACAAACTATATACCTGCGTATATATATTGTGTGCAAATATACAAAAAAAACGATATTGACGCAATATAAAACAAAAAATTAACGCTTAATGAGATAACACCTTTTTAAAGAAAGCGCATCCTCTGCCAGCGGTTACCCCCACTATCGACCACTTCGCGCTCTACCACACCCGTCAAAGCATCGGCAGCATCATCGTGGCGGTTAGCTCTGAATAGGCGGCGATAGGTTGTAAGATGTGCATAGAACTCAGGCCAGCGCAGATGCCAATCCTTAGGCATGCGGATGTTATGCAGCACGGTTGCCGAGTTTGAGAGTATGCGCGCCTCCTTATTTCCGCTCTGATGAAACCACTCAACCTTAACCCTCGGTAGCAGTCTCTGCAACGAGCGCGCAAAACCCCTACCGCCATTATTACTCTCGACATAGGCCTTGCGTGTGCGTGCCTCGGTGAGCATTGCAGCAACAAGGCGCTCGGTATGCTCCATAGGCTCGCGCGAATATACCACATCCGTTATATATATTACTCCATCTGTATCAATAGAATAGGCCACCGAACACAGATAGTCATCGCCAGCATCTGCCGTATCGGTATAACTTGCCGATGTGACTATATCACGGGGCAGAAACTCATACTCTCGGAAGTTATCGCCATAGAGGTATCCCTCTTTGGAGGAGGGGTGTCCCTGATACATCGCCTCGAAGCGCACAGGATCGAGCCTACGCTTCGACTGCAACAGCTCAACACTCTGCTGCTCGGGCCATAGCGCCTCACCCTCACCGCGTGGATCAAGCTCCGTGGCAGGCGAGGACTTCAACGCCTCAAAATTTAGAACCAACCACTCATCGCTACCCGCCTCGTCGATATCAGCCATCGAGCGCAGCTCTCTGCATGGCTCACTTCTAAGCAGCGTACCTATCAGGTCCTCCTCATGCCAGCGGGTAAAGACAATTAACTCACGCGAGGCATTGTGCATGCGTGTACGGACTACCGAGGTGTACCACTCCCAGCAATTCTCCCTTACCACAGGTGACTGCGCCTCCATAGCATCCTTGTAGAGGTCATCAAGAATGAAGCAATCGACACGATTACCCGTGAGCGAGCCCTCACGCCCCACACTTATAAGCTCCCCCTTATGCCCCACAATCTCCACCTCATCCGAGGTGCGTATATACCCCAACGGCTTAGTACCCTGTTTAATGGTTGTATCAGGAAAGATTTGCGAGTACTCCTTAGAGTCGAGAATGCGCTGCACACGGCGATTGAACTTCGAAGCTAATGTTCCCGAATAGGAGGCTATGGCGATACGCATATCTGGGTCAAGACCAAGCATATAGGCGGGCAGCAGCGTTGTTGCTCCAACGCTCTTGCCATGCTGCGGCGGCACGGAGACTATCAACTTCTTTATGCGCCCCTCGGCATAGGCCTCCAACACCGAGTAGTAGGTCTTATGAAACGCGGTAAACTCCAAAAATGGATATACAATCTCGGCAAACTCAATAAACGAAGGCTTGCCACACTCACTTTTTATGCTCTCCATAGGCTAATAAAAGTATGTTAACATATCACCAAACGAGAAGTCATTTGCAATGGACTCTCCCGTCATTGTTGTCTTTAACTCCCACCACACAGGCATAAGGCGGGTGATGCGAGGATACTCGCCTTCTATAACCTCCTTGCTACGCGACACTATCAGTGTGCAACATAGAGAACACTCAACATCCCCCTCAGTAATTTGCACACACCCTGAAAAGAAACTCTTTCTACCTATAGCATCCGATAGATGCTCAGCAATACGCAGGTAGAGCGCATCTGAAACTTCGTACATAATCGTATAAATATTAAGAAATTGTATAGGAAAGTTTGTTTATCTAAAACAAAACACTTAACTTTGTGGTGCAAATATATGTTCAAATATTTGCTTTGTCAAGTATTTTATACAATTTTTTAATATAATATTTTCTTATATGGAGACTATTGGAACACGACTAAGACTTATGCGCAAGCAGTTAAATTTAACACAAGAGCAATTAGCTCAGCGACTTGGCATAGGTAAGGCAGCCCTCTCGATGATCGAGACAGGCAAGGCAGGGCTCTCTAATCGCAACAAGAACATCCTTGTTCAAGATTTTAATGCTAACCCTGAGTGGATTGAGAACGGCACAGGTAAAATGTTTAACGCTGAGCCTAATTTAACAGCCTATAGCCACCGCACCGACAAGGCGCTACCACTACAGAGTGTACCACTCTACTCGATTGAGGGCACAGCGGGTCTTGTACCTCTCTTTGCCAACGATGCCAATATCGAGCCAGTGAACCATATCCATATCCCTAACCTGCCAAAGTGCGATGGTGCGATATATGTTGTTGGCGACTCGATGTATCCGTTGCTAAAGAGTGGCGATATAATTCTATATAAGCAGTTAAATGATGTTAGGGATGTATTTTGGGGTGATATGTATCTTCTCTCGATAGATATTGATGGCGAGGAGTATATCACCGTGAAGTATGTTCAGAAGTCGGAGCACGAGGGCTATATCCGCCTTGTAAGCCAAAAGCAGCACCACGCCGATAAGGAGGACGAAATAAGCCGCATCCGCGCCATAGCACTTATTAAGGCTTCGGTACGAATGCACACCATAGGCTAATTAGCAATTAGTAGTGAGTAATTAGTAATGGTTAAAAGGCTGCGCCTTTTTTGAGAAAAGAGACAACAGAGACAGTAGGGACGACAGAGATAACAGAGAAATTTATTATCATTCTGATGATACTCTGTTTCGCTGTGGTCTCTTTCGTCTCTGTGGTCTCTGTGGTCTCAAAAAAAAACTCCCCAAGCACCACGACCCAATTTCTTGTCAGAAGGGGTCAGATGTGGCCTCGATAAAGAAATTGCCCCAGATAGGACATACTTGGCGTATTTCCTATTTGGGGCAATGATTGAGAGGTCGCAGATGACCCCTTATCACAAGAAATTAGTTCAAGGTTGGTAGGAACGAATACTCCTTACCATACTTAAGATGCTGCTCGATATAGTTTGCAGGGTAAGAGATCTTAACATCTACAACCTTGCCATCCTTATCAGTAACAAGCTCATACTCTGGGTTTACGAAACCACCATAAGGCTCGATGTTAAGTGCCTTGTTACGAGCAATAACCTCAGCGTGAAGCTCTGGGTTAACCTTAACAGCATAGTTCTCTACAAGAGCCTTACAAGCCTCGTAGTCACCCTCAGACTTGATGCGCTGAACCTCGCAAAGAAGCTCACCGAAGAGCTCACGAAGCTTAACGAAGTCGTTAACAACAACATAAGTCTTGCCATCCTGCTTTACAAGTTCGATAACATTCTCAGCCTTACCCTTCTCGTAGCACCACTCAGCGATAAGCTTGCGGTTACGCATGTGTGACTCCTCAACATCCTTACCTGGCTCGATACGAGAGAGCTGAGTCATATAGCCGTTCATGATATAGTCTGAGTACTGTGACCATGCAACATCAAGAGTTGGGATAAGACCAATCTCGATAAGCTTAGGATCACCAAGGTAGTAGAGTGCGAAGAGGTCTGCACGAGCCTCCTCAAGTGTTGAAGAGTATGTGCGAAGCTCATCACCCTTAGTACCTGGAGCGAGCTGACCTGAACCGTGACCAAGGCACTCGTGAAGGTCTGTGTGAAGGTCATCACCAAGCTTACCATACTTCTTAGCGCGCTCGCGGTCCTCCTCACGAAGGATGAACTCCTCAGCGAAGCCGTTGCCCTGAGCAGCCTTATCGTATGCGTAGGTGATGTTATCGATAGTTACAGACTTTGAGCCATGCTCCTTACGAATCCAGTCAGCGTTTGGAAGGTTGATACCGATAGCTGTTGCAGGGAAGCAGTCGCCACCAAGCATAGCCACGGTGATAACCTTTGCAGATACACCCTTAACCTCCTCCTTGCGGTATGCAGGGTTGATAGGAGCGTTATCCTCGAACCACTGAGCGTTAGCAGCCATAATCTCTGTACGCTTGCAAGCCTCCTCATCGCGGAAGTTTACTACAGACTCCCATGAAGCCTTGCGACCAAGTGGATCACCATAGTTCTCGATAAAGCCGTTTACAACATCAACATTTGACTTTGTATCCTTAACCCAAAGGACACTGTAGTCATCGAAGTCCTTCAAATCACCTGTGTTGTAGTACTTAATAAGAGCCTCAAGCACCTCACGCTGTGTAGGGTTAGCAACCTTAGCAGCCTTCTCCAACCAGTAAACGATCTGCTCGAGAGCCTCGGTGTACATGCCACCAATCTTCCAAACCTTCTCATAGATCTTACCATTCTCATCCTTCATAAGCTTTGAGTTAAGACCGTATGAGATAGGCTCAGGGTTGTTAGCATCTGCAGCAGCCATACCATTGTAGAATGCCTCAACCTCAACCTGGTTAACACCCTCATAATAGTTGTTTGCAGACTCAGTGATTACATCAACACCCTCCTTCTGATTAAGGCGTGAAGCGTAGAGCGCTGGGTCAAAGATAATCTGGCAGAGGAAGTCATCCTCAATCTGACGATTCTCCTCGTTGATGTACTGTGCCAACTGCTCACGGAACCAAGCCTCAGTGAACTCTGGAGCGAACTTATCGTTTGAGTAGTGGTGGTGGATACCATTAGCAAACCACACCTTCTTCAAATACTTCTCGAACGCAGCGAACTCCTCACCCTCACGCACCTCAGAGGCAGTGTAGATAGTCTCAAGTGTACGGCGCACAGCGAGGTTATACTTAAAGTTCTGATCGAAGAGGATATCACGACCACACTTTGCAGCCTCACCAAGATAGTAGATAAGCTCCTTCTCCTCCAAAGGAAGGTTCTCGAAACCTGGAACCTCGTAACGGATAACCTTGATGTCGTCGAAACGATCAACGATCCATGGCTGCTCAGCCTCGTTCTGAGACTCTACAGCTGTGCCACACGAAGCTAAACCAATAACTCCCATAGCCATAATACCGAATAATTTTTTCATCTTTTAAGTTTTTGTTTATTAAATATTGTATATATCGTTCACTTAATTTTTGCGCAATTTTGCGCAAAGATAGTAAGAAAAATCGAAAGACAGGGAAAATCGGGGAATAATAGTTGTCTGCGAGCGATTTATCGTACATTGGCGAAATAAGGCGAAGCCACGAAAAGCCAACAAAATGCCCGTTGAAGCCAAAGTTTCGTTACC